>CAYXVP010000021.1:337-4380 GCA_964468305.1 uncultured Anaerolinea sp.
GGCCCGGGGGGGGGGGGGGGGGGGCCCGTTGGGGGGGGGGGGGGTGCGAGGGGGGAAGGGACGACGAGGCCTGGGGGCCGGCCCACCGCCGGGCGCTGGCTGTCGTACTGGTCCCAGCGCTCCCAGGCGCGGGCAAATGTCTCGTTGACCGCGTCGAGGGCGTCGTCCGGGTCGCGCAGGATGCCGTAGGCGACGCGGTACACGTCGTTGGCGTGGTCGCGATACGCCTGATCTGCGGCGCGGTCGCGCTCGCTCTCGATCACGGCCTACCTACGGCCCGCTGCCCGGAAACGTTGCGGGCAGTCGGGCACCCGGGCGCGCATCGGCGCCCAGGGTGGACACCGGCGCGGCGGGTCAGCCCGCGTCGTCGGCCGGGGTCGCCTCCGTCTTGGGCTCGAACGCGAGCGACGCGGAGTTCATGCAGTAGCGCAGGCCAGTCGGGCGGGGCCCATCGTCGAAAACGTGGCCAAGGTGGGCGCCGCAATTTGCGCAGTTCGCCTCGATGCGGCGCATGAAGAAGGAGTTGTCCTCCTTCGTCGCGACGCGGCCATTCTCGACCACGTCGTAGAAGCTCGGCCAGCCCGTGCCGGACTCGAACTTCGTGCCGGAGTCGAACAGCGGCGCCGCGCAGACAACGCAGCGATAGGTGCCCTCGGCGTGGTTGTCCCAGTAGATCCCGCTGAACGGGCGCTCGGTTTGACCCTCCTGGGTGACGGCGTACTGGAGCGGGCTCAGCTTCGACAGCCGAGCCTCGAGATCGGTGGTATTCACGCGCTGATTCTGCGCGCGGATTGTGTCCTGCGCGTGACGCTCAGCCGACGCCGATGCCTGCCGGCTCGCTGACGCCCAGGATCTCGCGGGCCTTCGCCGGCTTGTCCGTCGCGAACGAGACCGAGACGTTGCCGCCGGCCATGCCCGTCGGCAGGGCCGCCTCGATGTTGATGCCGGCGTCCGCCAGCTTCCTGGCCGCCGCGGCGAGGCTGCCCGGAACGTGCTCGAGCGAGGCCGTGACCAGCTCGATCTCGCGCGCACGGAAGCCGCCGTCGGTGATCGCCTTGCGAGTGCCGGCCTCGTCGTTCGTGGCGACGACGACGGCGCCGCTGCCGCCGGCCGTGGCGCCCGCGAAGGACGTGATGTTGATGCCCTTCTGGGCGATGGCCTCCGTGAGGCGGGCCAGCTCGCCGGGCTGGTTCGCCATGTCCACGATGAACGCGTTCATCGGCTCCTCCCGAGGAATCGCCGGTTCGGGACGAGGCGCGACCGGTGCGCGTCGCCGCGGAACCGGGAAGAGCCGGATTCTACGCCTTCGAGCCAGTGCCCCCAAGGGCCGCCCGCGCCGCGCGGTCCGCCGGACGGCGCCCGAATCAGGCCGGCGCGGAGGCGATGCTGATCGCCTCGAGGGGCTCGGGTGCCCGGAATGCCCGGAATCAGCGGCGTGCGCTCAGCGGCGGGCGCTCAGCGGCGGACGATCCTCGCCAGCCACGCGCTCGGCGTCGGGCCCTGCCACAGGCTCGAGACGGCGAACGTATCGGGCTCGATGCTCTCGATCGACCACTGGCGCGAGAACGCGGCGGCGATCTCGCCCTGGGTGACCCGCCGCGGGCCGTCCGTCCCCGGCGTGAGCTCCGAGAAGCACAGCAGGTGCAGCACCGCGCCCGGTTCAGTCACGGCGGCGAGGCTCAACGCGTAGAGCGGCCGATCGGCATTCGCAAAGGTGTGGAAGCAGCCGGTGTCGATCACCGTCCGGAACGGCGGCTCGAGCCGTTCGATCTGATCGAGCGCGAGCACGTCACCGACCATGAACTCGGCCGACAGGCCCCGCTGGCGCGCCTTGGCGCGGGCCCGCTCGATCGCCTCCTGCGAGACGTCGACGCCCCTCACCTCGAGGCCCATCGACGCCGCCAGCAGGGCGTGCTCGCCGGAGCCGCAGCCACTGTCGAGCACCGGCTCGACGAGGCCGCCCCATTCCGCGACACGCAGGATCGCCGGCTGTGGGCGCCCGATGTCCCACGGCACGTTGTTCTCGCGATAGGCCTCGTCCCACGACCCCCCGGTCATTCGCGCAGCATAGGCCCGGGGTGACGTCCGTCGAACGCGGATTTAGTACCTATTGCGCACCTCGGCGCGCGCCACCTCGGTGCGGACCAGATCCTCGATCAGGTGATCGGGCAAGGGCTGCTGCGCGGTGAAGTGGAGGCTGCCTTTCGTCCGGCCGTAGCCCTGGAGCTCGGCGCGATGCTTGGCCAGGAATTCGTCGCTCAGCGGGTAGATGGCGCAGTGGCGCTTCCAGCCGGCGTACGAGAGGAAGAACTTGCCACCGCGCTTGAACGCAGGCATGCCGTAGCTGATCGCCTCCTCCGCCTCCGGGTCCGTGCGCGCGATGACTTCGCGCAGGTGCTGGAGAAGCTCGCGCTGCGCCGGTGGCAGGTCAGCGAGGTACGCGTCTACGTCGCGCTCGGTCGGCATCGCACTCGAGGATACGCCGCACTGCGGGCGGGCCATCTACCCTCGCGAGAACCGAAAGCGGAGGAGCGATGACGGACGAGGCGGCGACCCGGGAGCTGCTCGTCGAGCTGCTCGGCGAGTTCTGGCGCCGTGGCTGGGTCTCCGGGACCGGCGGCGGCATCTGTGGGCCGGCGGATGGCGGTGGCCTCCTCCTGGCGCCGAGCGCCGTCCACAAGGAACGCGTTCGGACCGACGAGTTCTTCACGGTCGACCCGAGCGACGGCCGGGTCCTCCGATCACCCGACCGCGCCGACCTGCGACCGAGCGAGTGCAACTCGATCTTCTGCCTCACGCATCGGACGTTCGGCGCGTGGAGCGTCGTCCACTCGCACGCGCTGTCGGCGGTGCTCGCCGGTGATGCCGTCGCGGCGGACGGCGCGGATCACCTGGCCATCCGAGACCTCGAGATGCTCAAGGGCATTCCGGGTGTGACGAACACCGACGTCCACCTCGTGCCCGTGATCCGGAACACGCCCCGGGAGCCGGAGCTGGTCCGCCAGCTCGAAGCCGCCTACGCGGACCCGCGCTTCCGCGCCGCCCGCGCCGTCCTCGTGCGCGACCATGGCGCATACATCTGGGGCGCCGACGTGCTCGAGGCGAAGCGCCATACCGAGGTCTACCACTTCCTGTTCGAGGCAACGGTCGCGCGGCGCGGCCGCAAGGTGGAGGAACGCACGTGACGGACCTGAGCCATCTCACCAAGATCGACGTCGTCGACGTCGCGGCGGCGGTGGACGCAGACAAGCTCACCGCCGCGGACGTGTTCAAGCGCACGTACCTCGGCCACGGCTCGCAGTCGAGCGTATTCGTCTTTCAGGGCCACGCCGGGCCGTTCCGAAAGCACGTCCATGTCGACCACGACGAGATCGGCTACGTGCTGGCCGGGACCGGCTCGGTCACGGTCGGCGGCGTCACCCGACCGGTCAAGAAGGGCGACGTCTGGGTGATCCCCATGAACACGCCGCACGGCGGCCAGTTCGAGGACGCCCCGCAGGTCCTCTTCATCTCCTCGCCCATCGACGATCCCGACAACCAGGATCGAGTCTGGCTCGACGACTGAGGCGAGCCGCCTGATCTCAGTCGAGCTTGCCGGTCGCGATCCAGCGGCCGAACAGCTCGACCTGCTCTGGCGGCCAGCCGCCGTCGCAGGGCATCGTGCCTTCCCGCAGGCGGTCGAGGATCGCGTCCGCGTTCGCTCGAACCTGGTCGACATCCCAGAGATCGAAGGCGAAGGTCATCGCCTCACGGTCCGACCGGCGAAAAAGTGGCTTGATGTCCCTGGCAAAGCCGACCGGCCGATCCGAGGCCGCTCTGGTCAACGGGACCTCAGGCGAACCGCTTGACGAAATTGAGCGCGGTCTGGGCGACCTCGCGCCAGCCGCTGTCGATCGTGAGCGAATGGCCGCGATTCGGTATCTTCTTGATCTCGGTGACGCCGGGATTCCGTCGCTGCAGGTTATAGGCCGCGTTCGCGATCCCGGGCTGCGACGACAACCAGGTCAACCACCGGGTCTCCTTCCTCAACAACCGCATCGTCG
>CAYXVP010000021.1:4390-8821 GCA_964468305.1 uncultured Anaerolinea sp.
CCGCTTGTACGCGGCGTTCGCGATCGCCCACGGCACGGTGTGGTCCTTCTCGCCATCGATGATGAGGAGCGGGCCACGATCGGGGTTCTTCGTGTTCGCCTTGGACTCCGTCCACGGATTGAGGTTCGCGTTGCCCATCTGGGCGAGCGAGATGCCCGAGCCGGCGACGTGGAACGCGTCGTACAGCCTTCTCGCCTCCGCCTCGTCGAGGGCGTTCGCCCAGCTGTACTTGAACTGGTCGAACGTGAGCGTGATCGCGCGGCCGCGGTTGAGCGGGTTGATCAGAAACGGGCCGACTCCCCTGAGCACCACCAGCGGTAGCGGCAGGACGCCCCGGAACACGCCCGGGTCGACGGCGACCGTGGTCGCGGCGAGGCCTCGCCCGGCGAGAATCTGCGCAAGCAGGCCGCCAGTCGAGTGCCCGATCAGCACGGGCTTCCTGTCGAGTGTATGGATGATGTCGGCCGTGTGATCGCCGACCTGCTTGATGGTCTTCCCGGCAAAGACCTTCGGGTTGGCTCGAGCGGCGGCGATCGTCTCGGGGTCGTCAGGCCAGCTCGGCGTGAGCGCGACGTAACCGGCCTCCTCGAACATAGCCGCCCAGGGATCCCAGCTCGAGGGCAGCAGCCACAGTCCGTGGATGAAGACGACCGGGGTCGCCTTCGACGTGTTCGCCCGCTCGATCTGCTTCAGCTCGCGTTCCGTGGTCGCCAGCGGCGGGTAGGTGGTGCCGAGGTCATCTCCGACCAACGGCACCTCAGGCGCCTCGGGGGCGGTCGTTGTCATGGCCGAAACCTCCAATTCCTCGGTCTCAGGCGACCCCCATCGCGGCCATGGACTCGCGCAGCCAGGCGTCCAGGCGCACCTCGCCGAGCATCGACCCGTCGGCCGGCACCAACGAGCGCTCGCTCACCCTGATGCCGTAGTACGTGGCGGCGTGATCGGCGATGACGGTCCGCGGGTCGTTCGCCGCCGCGAGAGCGCGTCGGATGGCCTCATCGAAGCGGAGCCGCTCCGGACCGCCAACCTCGACGATCCCGTTCGCGGGTGGCGTGGTGGCCGCCCGCGCGACAGCCTTCGACACGTCCTCGGCCGCCATCGGCTGGAACGCGATCGGCGGAATCCGGACGGTGGTCCCGTCGGTCGAGGTGTCAGCGATTGCCTTCAGGAACTCGAAAAACTGAGTCGCATGGACGATCGTGTACGGGATGCCCGACGTTACGGCCAATGCCTCCTCGATCCGCTTCGCCAGGAAGTAACCGGCGGTCGTGGTTGCGAGGTCGCCGCCTTCGGACAAGGCCCTTGTGCCCACGACTGACAGCGCGACGTGGTGGCGGACGCCCGCCGCGGATTCGGCCGTCAGCAGGTTGGCCGTTGACGTCGCGAAGAAGTCCAGGGAGGGCCCGTATTCGAAGCTGGGTGAGTTCGAGACGTCGACGACGGCCGACGCGCCGTCGAGCGCGGCGGCGAGCCCCTCGCCCGTGATGGTGTTGACGCCGAGCCGGGGCGAGGCGGGAACGGCGTCGTGACCGAGCTCATGCAGGTTTGTCACGACCTTCGAGCCGATCAGCCCGGTCCCACCGATGACGACGATCTTCATGGTGAGCCTTCCTTTCCGATACGGAGCAAGGTGGCGACGGAACGCGGCGAACAAGGACGGGAAGGTCGGGTGTCGCGCCATGGGCCGCGCGGTGACCGGAAACCAAAAGAAGGACTGCGGCTCCGGAGCCGACAGTCTGGGCCGCCAGCCCCATTGCGGCAAGGCAAACCAGGGTGGGCAAGCCAAATTGAATCGGCCTTGCAACTGACGAGGTGCAGGTACGGCCGGGCCGGTGGTCGCGGTCAGGCGGTGAGGGTGCTATCCAAGACGGTTGGGCGGCTTCGCGGAGACGCAGGCGAGGATGCCCCGGGCCATAGGCCGAGGAGCGTCGATGACGAGAAAGATCACGGCCAATCTGTACATGACCCTGGACGGCCGCGGTGCCTTCCCGAAGTATCCCGGCTCGGAGAGGGGGAGGTCCGAGCCAAACGAGATGTGGCGCGAGATGTGGCTGAACCGGTTCGACGATGTCACGACCGTCGTGATGGGCCGGAGATCCTTCCTCGGTCACCGGAAGGTTTGGACCGAGAAGGCACGGAAACCATCTGATCCGAAGTACCGCTTCGACTACTCGCGTTGGCTGGATCGAGTCGACAAGGTCTGTCTTTCGAATCGGTTGACGTCGCCCGGGTGGGAGAACTCCCGGATCATGAACGGCGACCTCTCCGAAATCGTGGCGAAGCTCAAGCGCGAGAAGGGCGGAAACATCATCGCGGAGGGGGGCCCGAGGCTGATCCTCGAGTTCCTCAGACAGGGACTCGCCGACGACTACTGGCTGGTCATTCAGCCGGTCGTCTACGGGAAAGGTCCACGGTACTGGAGCACCATGAGCTCCCAGGTGATCCTCAAGCTGCTGTCGTCAGTAACGATGGAAGACGGAGAGCTTCTCTTGCACTACGTAACCGTTCGGGGTTTCCGCGGCTAAGGTGACCTGTGGACCCGCTCGGATCCAGGAACGGAGTGGCTCCGGCGGTAGGATTCGAACCTACGACCATGCGGTTAACAGCCGCCCGCTCTACCACTGAGCTACGCCGGAACGGGAGCCGCGAAGGATAGCAGAGGCTCCCGCCTCGACCGAGTGGCGTGACCTAGCTGCCAGTCAGCTGGAACCCTCGACCGCCCGCCTGGAGCGTTAGTACGTTCGCGCGGATCGAGGCCTGCACCGATGCCGCGTTGATCACCGCCAGCAAGGCCGTCTCGAGGGCGCCCGCCGGGCCATCGCAGGCCATCTTGGTCAGGGCGACCTCGCGGAACGCGATCCCGCTGCCCTGCGCCGCCCACGAACCGAGGCCGCGATTGCAGCCAGCGTTGACCATGACGGCGCCGTCATTGCCGAAGACGAGCGTCGCGGTTGCACCCGCCGGGACGCTTGAGACCGCGTCGCCGTCGATGATCGAGGTCACCGTCCAGGTCGGGCCGACGATGTTGAGGTCGGGCTCGGCGATCGTGCGGTCCACGAGGCTCATGATCGTGCGTCCGTCGTCGAGCGTAAGGTCGACCCCGGCGAGCGTCGCGCCCGGCTTCGAGCCGAGGAAGGCGAAGAGCCAGTGATCCTGCCTGTTGCTCCGTTCGTCGCACCCGATCTCGGTCATCGTCCCGCCGTCGATCACCAATCGGCCGCCCTCGATCCGGTAGGTCGCGCCGAAGGTGTTGCACCCGGCATTCGCGGTCAGGTTCGTAGCCGTGAACCCGAGCCGGACGCGCGTTCCGGGGACCAGGGCGAACGCGGCGCCGCCGTCGGTGATGCCGTTCGACAGGAACTCGCGATCCTTGAGGCTGAGCGACGCCGCGGCCTGGCAGCCCGCGACCGACGCCAGGAGGACGAGGGCGAGTCCGGCGGCGAGCTGCCTGCGAACGATTCCCTGCGGCACGGGCGCGAGACGCCGCGTCGCCGCGACGGGTTCCGCGGTAGCCTCCGCCCGATGGATGTCGAGCGGTCGCCCCTGGTCTCCGTCGAGCGGCTCGCCGAGTGGGTGGCGAGCCCGCGCCCTCCGGTCATCGTCGACGCGCGCTGGTATCTCGCCAAGCCGCGAGCGGGACGGGCCGCGTACCACGAGGGCCACCTCCCTGGTGCCATCTTCCTCGACCTCGACGACGATCTCGCCGATCTGGACGGCCTGGGGGCTCCCGGCCGGCACCCACTCCCCTCCCCCGTGGCGTTCATCGAGCGCATCGCCGCCGCCGGCATCGGCGACGGCGATCGCGTCGTCGGCTACGACGACGTCGGTGGCTGGGTCGCCGCCCGACTGTGGTGGATGCTCGACAACCTGGGCTTCGGCAGGCGCGGCGTCGATGGCGAGTGGGTCGGCGTCCTCGATGGCGGGATCAAGGCCTGGGTCGAGGCAGGCAACGCCCTCGAGCACGGCGAAGGAGCCGCGCGAGCCGCCGGCCGGCTGACGTCCGACACGCTGGCAAGTGAGTGGCGCTTCGTGATCGAGCGTCAGGCGCTCAAGGCGCGGCTCGGGAGCGTGACCCTCCTCGACGCCCGCGGCGCGCCACGGTATCGCGGCGAGGTCGAACCCATCGATCCGGTCGCGGGCCACATCCCGACCGCAATCAGCGCACCGTTCGACATGAACCTGGACACGAACGGCCGGATGCTCGGGCCCGGCGCGCTTCGCGCGCTTTATGCCGAGCTGGGCATCGAGGCAGAGGACGGCGCCGGAGCGGCGCGTCAGGTCGTGACTTCGTGTGGCAGCGGCACGTCGGCGACTCACCATTCGCTCGCGATGCGGCTCGCGGGGCTGCCCGATCCGATCCTGTACGTCGGCTCGTATTCGGACTGGAGCCGCTCGGGCGAGCCCATCGCCACTGGTCCCGAGCCCGGCGAG
>CAYXVP010000021.1:8831-16140 GCA_964468305.1 uncultured Anaerolinea sp.
TGACCACCTCGTGCTGAACGATCGGAGGGAGGACGCGATGACCGTGACCGCCGCGATGGCACCGTCGACCGAGATCAGGGACACCATGCTGGAGTTCTACCGGCGCATGCTCGCCGGGGAATCCGACGAGGCGAACGACCTCATCTCGCGTGATCCGTCGCTGATCTTCATCGGCTCCGCGGGCGAATGGGTCGACGACCAGGCGGCGCTGCGCAGCGGCACCCAGGTTCCCGGCGAGGGCGTCGTCCCCGGCCCGCACCCGGTCGGCTACGCCAACGGCGACGTCGGCTGGTTCGCCGATCAGCCGACCTGGCACTTCGCCGACGGCACGAGCGCCGAGATGCGCATGAGTGCGGTCCTGCAGCAAGAGGCGGAAGGCTGGCGGATCGTCCACGCCCACCTCTCGGTCGCGGTTCCCGACGATCAGTGCGTGGTGCTCCAGCGGCGCTGGAAGTACGGCATCCCGGCGACCGCTCCCGGTTCGTGACGGTCGAGGGTCCCTGTCGATTCGGGCTGGAGTCGTTCGTCGATCAGCTGAACGGCGGTCAATCGACCGTCGACATGGAGGTCACGCGGTGGCAAACACGATCGTTCACGCAGAGGTCGTCGGGAAGAATGGCCCGGCGCTGCACAAGTTCTGGGGCGAGCTCTTCGGCTGGAAGCAGAACACCGACCTGCCGGGCGGCTACGCGATGACCGACTCGGCCGATTCCGGGATCGTCCTCGGCACCGGCCCCGCGCCCGACGGCGGCGCCGGCTGGGTCACGTTCTACGTGAGCGTGCCCGACCTCGACGCCACGCTGGCGAGGGTCCAGGCACTGGGCGGCACCGTGGTGATGCCGAAGTTCAGCCCTGCGCCGGACACGTGGCTGGCGATGTTCGCCGACCCGGAGGGGCACGTCGTCGGCCTGAGCCAGGGCAGCGCGATGTAGCTCGCACCTCTGGCAAGACGCCTCCTCGTGCCGTGCGGCCGGGAGGCGTCTCTTTGTGTCA
Organism: uncultured Anaerolinea sp.; assembly: GCA_964468305.1. GTDB lineage: Bacteria > Chloroflexota > Limnocylindria > Limnocylindrales > CSP1-4 > UBA5189. The sequence continues at coordinate 9,825 of CAYXVP010000021.1, forward strand.
GGGGTCCTTCGAGGTCAGAGCGCCCCGACGTACGCCTCTTCGCCGTGCAGGCCCGCGTCGAGCCCGGCCTCTTCCACCTGGGCGCCGACCCGGACGGGCGTGACCCGGTCGATAAGCCACAGCATCCCATAGGTGAAGGCGAACGCCCACACCGATGCCCCGACGACCGCGGCCAGCTGCTTGAAGAAGAACTCGGGATTGCCGGCGAGCAGGCCGTTCGTGCCCGCCGGATTGAATGCGGTGGTCGCGAGCAGACCGAGCAGGACGATACCGAGGAAGCCGCCGACGCCGTGCACACCCCAGACGTCGAGCGCGTCGTCCCACTGGAGCCGATTCTTCAGCGCGACGGCGCCGTAGCAAACGATCCCGGCGGCGATGCCGATGATCACCGCAGCCACCGGCGACACGTAGCCGGCCGCAGGCGTGATCGTCGCGAGACCCGCGACGGCGCCGGTCAGCAAGCCGAGGAAGCTCGGTCGCTTCTCGAAGAACCAGCCGGTCGCGAGCCAGGCGATCGCTGCGAACGAGGCCGCAATGTCGGTATTGAGGAACGCCACTGCCGTCGTCGAGTCGACCTTGAACTCGCTCCCGGCGTTGAAGCCGTACCAGCCGAACCACAGGAGCCCAGTGCCCAGCGCGACGAGCGGGATGCTGTGCGGCCCGCCTTCGGTGACCTTTCGGCGCCCGACGTACAGCACGGAGGCGAGGGCCGCCAATCCCGCGATGTTGTGGACCACGATCCCGCCGGCGAAATCGAGGACGCCCCACTTCGCGAGGATCCCGCCGCCCCAGATCATGTGGACGAATGGGAAGTAGACGAACAGCAGCCAGAAGGTCAGGAAGAGCAGGTACGCTTTGAACGTGACGCGATTCGCGAACGCGCCGGTGATCAGCGCCGGGGTGATGATCGCGAACATCATCTGATAGGCGATGAAGACGATCTCCGGGATCGACGGGTTGAGCGCCGATGGCGAATCGAGGTGGACCCCGTTGAGGAACGCCTTGTCGAGATTGCCGATGATCCCGCCGGTGCCGCCGGAGAAGCAGAGCGAATAGCCGACGGCGAACCAGATGACCGTCGTCCAGCCCATCGACACGAAGCTCTGCATCATGATCGCGAGGACGTTTCTGCGGCCGACGAGTCCGCCGTAGAAGAACGCCAGACCAGGCGTCATGAGCATGACCAGGCTCGAGCACAGCAGCATGAAGCCTGTATTGCCGGTATCGAGTCCGGGCATCGTCTTCCCTCACGGTTCGGCGCCGACGACGTGACCTGTTCGCGCCGTTTATACACGAGCAGCCGCCCGCCTCGGCTTGCGCGATCCCAGGTTCGCCGACAGCCTCACGCTCCGCCGCCGCATCGACGTCGAGCGCGGCGGCCTCGCTTGGTGCGCCCAGGTGCTCGATCAGTTTGGGCGCGCTGACGCTCCCGTCATGCGGTGGCGAGTCGGATCGCCACGCCATAGACCTCACCGGTCTCGCGGTCACGACGCGGCACCACCGTCAGGCGGCGCCGCGTCCCCGCGACCTCGAGCCAGCAGGCGAGCGGCCGGCCGAGGCTGAGGACGCGCTCCGCGACGTCGAAGACGAGCGGTGGCACCCCGAGCAGGCCCTCGCGGGCCGGCAGCCCGACCGTGATGGCCCCGAACTCGGCGACGAACGCCGGGTTGCCGTGGACGATCCGCAGGCCCGGGCCGTACAGCAGCGCGACCGGCTGCTGTGGTACCGCCTCCGGTCGACCCGGCGAGAGTCGGCGCCGCGCCGACGGACGCGGCGCGCCCGTCACTCCAGGTAGTCCTTGAGCTTGCGGCTGCGGGACGGGTGGCGAAGCTTGCGCAGCGCCTTCGCCTCGATCTGGCGGATGCGCTCGCGCGTGACGTTGAACTCCTTGCCGACCTCCTCGAGGGTGCGGGCACGCCCGTCCTCGAGGCCGAACCGGAGCTGGAGCACCCGCCGCTCGCGGCCGGTCAGCGAGTCGAGGACGCTCTCGACCTGCTCCTTGAGCAGCTGGTGCGAGGCAGCCTCGGCAGGAGCCAGCGCGCCCCGATCCTCGATGAAGTCGCCGAGGTGGGAGTCCTCTTCCTCGCCGATCGGGGTTTCCAGCGATACCGGCTCCTGCGAGACCTTGATGATCTCGCGGACCTTCTCGGGCGTGACCTGGACCTCCTGGCCCTTGGACATCGCCTCGGCGATCTCCTCGACCGTCGGCTCCCGGCCGAGCTCCTGGAGGAGCTGGCGCGAGACCCGGATCAGGCGGTTGATCGTCTCGACCATGTGGACCGGGATGCGGATGGTCCGCGCCTGGTCCGCAATGGCGCGGGTGATCGCCTGCCGGATCCACCACGTGGCGTAGGTGGAGAACTTGAAGCCCTTCTCGAAGTCGAACTTCTCGACCGCGCGGATCAGGCCGATGTTGCCCTCCTGGATGAGGTCCAGGAAGGACATGCCGCGACCGATGTACTTCTTCGCGATCGACACGACCAGCCGGAGGTTGGCCGAGGTCAGCTGCTCCCGTGCGTCCCGACCGATCTTCACGAGCTCGCCCTTGCGATGCGCGAGCTTGGTGTTCTTGGGGACTTCCGGGTCGTAGCCCATCAGCTTGAGCAGGTCGGCGTCGTTGCCGGCCATCACCCAACGCTCGAGGGCCGGGAAGGCGACGCCGTCGCGTGACCAGTCGTAGATCGCCCGCAGGCCGACGTTGTCGCGCGAGTCGAGATCGCCGTTGTGCACGGCGAGGTAGGCCCAGTCGAGCAGCGTCACGAACGCGTCCGGCGCCAGGCGCGCCGGCCTCTTGCCGTCCGATGCGTCCGCCGCGACGGCCTCGATGTAGGCGTGCAGCAGCTTCTTGGCTTCCCTGAGCAGCTCCTTGGTGCCGTCGGACTGCGCGTCCTTGCCGGCGCGGACCAGGTGGAAGTCCGGCGATGGGGCGAGCAGATCGGCCGCGCCGAGCGCCGAGATGCCGTCGTGGACAAGGCGGTGGCCCTCGTCGCCGAGGGGGAGTCGATGTTGCGGCTTCGCGGTTCGGGTCTTCTTCTCGGTCTCGTGGAGCGTCCACTCGTGGAGCGAGACGATGCCCTTCCACGGCTCGTCGACCATCTGCTCGCCGAGCTCGATGGCCTTCGCGAGGACGACTTCTTCCTCGGCAGTCAGGAGCGCGACCTTGCCGATCTCCTTCAGGTACATCCGGACCGGGTCGTCGATGCCGATCATGTCGGCCGAGAGGGCCTCGAGCTCCTCGGGGGTGGGCTCCTCGAGCTCCGCGGCGTCGACCTTGTCCGGGCCCTCGACCGGAAGGCGCGAGGTGCGCGCCTCCGCGTCCTCGCCGACGACCTCGACGGTCGCGTCGTCGTCGAGATCCTCGGCGAGGGTCAGGTCCGGCTCTTCGTCGAGCTCCTCCTCTTCCTCGTCCTCGTCCTCTTCGAGAACGGCACGGGACGGGCGGAGCCCGGCGAGCTTCGCCTCCTCGAGGTCGGCCTTGGCCCGACGGGGTCGGGTGAGGACGGCTTCGACGAGCTGCTGGTCAAGTGGATCGATTGGCATTGCGGGTGGACCTCCTGGTCGGTGGGTCAGGCGCGCACGGCTGTCGGGCGCGCAAGAAGTCGGGTCTGGTCTCGTCGCCGGTGGAGCGACTTTCGCTTCTCATTCATCAATTGACTCTCCCGGAGGAGCTGGTCGATCGAGCCGCGGTCGGCCGATTGCTCGGCCTCGGCCAGGGCCGAGGCGATGTATTCGGCGCGCTCGTCGAGCGAGCGCTCCTCGAGATCGATCGTCAGCCGTTCGAGCTCGTAGGCGAGCTCCGGCTCGGACAGCTCGCGCGGGTTCGGGTCGCGCCGGGCGATGACCGCCTGGGCCAGCGCCGCGGTCTCGGCGTCGAGGCCCTGCACCAGCGCGGTCAGGCTGAACGGCGGGTGCACGCCCTCGTCGTTCGGCTCGCGGGCGAGCACAACGGCTCGGAACAGCTCGCGGGCGACGGTGCTCGGCAGCTGGTCCGGGCCGACGACATCGACGGCGCGGAGCTGGATCTCGGGCACGAGCAGCAGCAGGCGCAGGAACTCGGCCTCCTGGGGCGTGACGCCGCGAAGGATCTCGGTGATCGGCAGCGAGTCCGCCGCGGAGATGATCGCGTCGGCATTGATGCGCGAACCGCCGTCGGCGGCCGAACCTGCGACGCGCGCGCCGCGGCCCGGTCCCACGGGCGTGCCCGCGGGAGCGAGACCCGACGCGCCACCGGCACGGGCGCCACGAAGGACGTCGAGCAGGATCCGCTCCTCCACCCCGGAGACGCGGTGGACGAGCTGCAGGTACGCGTCGCGCATGACGGCGTTGGGCACGGCGCGGATCGTGGGCATCACGGCATCGACGAAGCGGGCCTTCCCGCCGGGCGTCTTGAGGTCGTACGTCTTCGCGTAGGTGTCGACGAGGTACTCGACGATCGGCTGCGCGGTGCGCACCTCTTCGCGCCAGCGGTCCGGCGTCTCGCGCAGGACCTCGTCGGGGTCCTTGCCCTCCGGCAGGCGCACGACGCGAACCTCGTCCAGCTCGATCCCGCTCTCCGTCGCGGCGAGCTGACCGATCAAGGACGACAGGGCCTGCGCACCGAACGTCCCCGCCTTGTGGCCCGCCGGGTCGACGTCGTACGCGAGCGCGATTCGCTTCGCGTACCGGGTAAGCAGCGCGATCTGGCCTGGCGTCAGCGCAGTGCCGAGGGAGGCGACGACATTGTCGAAGCCGGCCTGGTGAGCCATCAGCGCATCCGTGTAGCCCTCGACGATCACGGCCTGGCCGGACTTGCGCATGACGCCCTTGGCGTCCCCGATCAGGTACAGGGAGCGACTTTTGTCGAACAGCGGAGTGGCCGGGGTATTGAGGTACTTCGGGCCCGTTTCGCGGTCACCTTCGCCCTCCGCGTCGAGGATTCGGCCGCCCATCCCGGTGGCCGCGCCGTTCTGGTCGCGGATCGGGAAGAGCACCCGGCCGCGAAACTTGTCGATGACACCGACGCCGCGCGCCGACGATCTGGCCGGCGAGGCGATGCCCGCCTCGACGAGCTCCTCCGGCTTGACGCCGCGCTTCTCGACGAGGCGTCGACTCATGCCATCCCAGCCCTCGGGCGCCCAGCCCAGCTGGAACCTCTCGATGGTCTGGTCCGTGAAGCCTCGACCACGCAGGTACTCCAGCGCCGGCTTGCCATAGGAGGTCGAGGTGAGGACCCGGTGGTAGAAGGCGATCGCCGTCTCGAGCACGTCGCGGAGGCGCGCCCGGTGGGCATCCTCGCGCTTGGTGCGCTCGTCGATCTCGACACCGGCCTTCGCGGCCAGCGTGCGGAGCGCCTCGGGAAAGGCGACGCCGTCGCGCTGCATGACGAACGAGAACACGTCGCCGCCGAGCCCACAGCCGAAGCACTTCCAGGAATCGCGGCTCGGGGTGACCGTGAAGGACGGCGTCTTCTCGCCGTGGAACGGGCAGAGACCCTTGTAGGTCGTCCCCGCCTTCTTCAGCTGCACCGTCTCGCCGATCACGTCGACGATATTCAGCCTGCTCTTGACCTCAGCCGCAACGCCGCCTGCCGTCTCTCCAGACCTCCATCGATCCCTACGCGCGAGAACCCGACCCGGTTCCAACACGTTGCGTCGCATCCGACCTGCGACCCGCCGAACATGACGATCGGCCTGTCAAGTCTTGACAAGCCGTCCGAGGAATATTCTCCCCCAACCGATGCCGATTTGTCAATGGGTTTGTCAATACCCTCGGGGAGTATCTGCCAGGCCCGCCCTGCTCGGGTGGAGGCTACTCAGGAATGGGGCTGCGTGATGGCGGGGTAGCATCCGGCTGGTGAGTGGCGGTCAGGGCGAGATCGGCGACCGCGGATTCCGCTTGGACATCCAGGGGCTGCGCGCGGTCGCTGTGCTTCTCGTCCTCGTCTTCCACCTCTGGCCGGAGATCATCGGCGGTGGCTACGTCGGGGTTGACGTCTTCTTCGTCATCTCCGGCTTCCTGATCACAGGTCACCTGCTCTCCCATCCGCCGAGGCGTCCCCACGACCTCTTCGTGTTCTGGGGTCGACGGATTCGGCGCCTGCTCCCGGCCGCGCTCATGGTCCTGGTCGTGACCGCGGCCGCCAGCTACCCCCTCGCTCCGGACACGCGCTGGGGCGCGACCGCGACCGAGGTGATCGCCTCGGCCCTGTATGTCGAGAACTGGGTGCTCGCCGGCAGCTCGGTCGACTACCTGCTCGCGGAGCACGATCCGACGCCGGTTCAGCACTACTGGTCCCTCTCCGTCGAGGAGCAGTTCTATCTGGTCTGGCCGGTCCTGC
>CAYXVP010000022.1:0-14850 GCA_964468305.1 uncultured Anaerolinea sp.
TGAAAGACGATCTGCATGTCGCGCCGCAGCCGCCGGAGGTCGCCGGGCTTCGTGGTGGTGAGGTCCCGCCCTTCGAACCAGACCGAGCCTGCGGTCGGTTTGTACAGCTGCAGGATCGCTCGCCCGACGGTGGTCTTGCCCGAGCCAGACTCGCCGACCAGCCCGAGCGTCTCACCGCGATTGAGCGCGAATGACACATCGTCCACGGCCCTGACCCAGCCGACCCGGCGCCGGAAGATGCCCTGGCGAATCGGGAAGTACATCTTCAGGTGCTCGACGCGGAGGATCGGGTCGCTGCCGGTCGCGGTTCCCGATCCGCGAGGCCCGCGTGGGATCGCGACGGTCACGATGCGAGGGGCGGGGAGCTGCCGTCGGCGGGCGCGATGGGTTCCACCGCCCGGACAGCGCCGGCGGGCTTCGTGGCCGGTGGGTGGGTAGGCGCCGTCCTCACGTCGACCCAGCAGGCGGCCCAGTGGGCCGGGCCGACCATCTCGAGCGGCGGGTTCTCCGTCTCGGAGCGACCGATTGCGTACGGGCAGCGAGGCTGGAACGGACAGCCCGGCGGCGCATCGATCAACGCCGGTGGAATCCCTTGAATCGGGCGAAGGCGGCCTTGGCGGGGCGCGTCGAGACGCGGGACCGAACCCATCAAACCGAGCGTGTAGGGGTGGCGCGGCGCCCGGAAGACGTCCTCCACCGACGAAGCTTCGACGATGTGACCCGCGTACATGACATTGACCCTGTCGACAATCCCAGCCACCACGCCGAGGTCGTGGGTGATCAGGATCAGCGCCATGCCCAGTTCCGTGCGCAGACGCTGCAGCAACTCGAGGATCTGTGCCTGGATGGTGACGTCGAGTGCCGTCGTCGGTTCGTCGGCGATCAGGAGCTGCGGGTCACAGGACAGCGCCATGGCGATCATGACCCGCTGTCGCATGCCGCCGCTGAATTGATGGGGAAAATCGTCGACTCGTCGTGTCGCCGCGGGAATTCCGACCAGCTCGAGCAATTCGATCGACCGCCGGCGCGCCGCATTCGATCTCATCCCGCGATGGAGCTGCAACGGCTCGCTGATCTGGCGTCCGATCGTCATGACCGGATTCAAATAGGAGATCGGATCCTGGAAGATCATGGCGATCTCGTTTCCGCGGATCGCCGAGCGCTCCGCCTCCGTCAGCACGACCTGGTTCCGTCCTCGGTACAAGATGTCGCCACGGACCACTCGGCCGGGTGGTGGGACGAGCCCCATGATCGACAGCGCGGTCACGCTCTTGCCGCAGCCGGATTCGCCGACGAGCCCGAGTGCCTCGCCTCGATCGACATGGAACGAGACCCCGTTGACGGCCTTGGCAATCCCGTCTCGGGTGTAGAAGTGGGTCTCGAGGTCCCGGACCTCGAGCAGGTGGCTGGACTCGAGCACGGGTACTCGCCTCGGGTGAGAAAGCCAGGGAGCCTTGAGCTGCGGGTCACCGAATGGACGGGTGGTCAAGGTAGCATCTCGAGCTCAGTGACCAGAGGGCCCATCGTGGCCGGAAGAACCCGAGCCTCAGAAGCGGCGATGCACGTTGGCGCCGGCAAACCGCTGGATCGCGGATTGATCGACGTCAATGCGCAGATCGGCCCGGCCTTTGGTCGGGCGGGCGGAGCCGCGCAGGATGTGTTGGCCCGCGAACTCCGCTCGCACGGCGTGCGCTGTTCGCTGGTCCGACACCGAACCGCCCTCGTCGGCGACACCCGGCTCGGCAATCGCCAGCTCCTCGATCTCTGTGAGCGGGACCCAGCCATGATTCCGATCGCGGTCCTGCGGCCGGATCGAACGGACACGCTCGACGACCCCACGACGCTCAATGCCCGATTCGCTGGGTTCTGGCTGGAGGGCCGCGGACGACCGGGTCAGGGCGGCCTGGCGACGGACACCCTCGTTCGAGCGGCAGCTCGAACGGGCAAGCCTCTGTTCGTTCCGATCACGGCCTATGGCGAGGCCTCGGCGGTGGGTGCGGCGACGGCCGAGCTCGGGGTGCCCGTGATCCTGGTCGGCTGCCACTATGACAACGCGGTCGACGTCATCGCCGCGGCCCGGCGGTTCGAACATCTCTACCTCGAAACAAGCCGGATGGCGCACCTGGGCGGCATCGACATCGCTGTCCGCGAACTTGGCGCCGAGCGGATCATGCTGGGGACCGGTGCCCCGTTGCGGGCGATCCAGTCAGGCGTCAACGCGATCTGTCTGTCGCGGCTCGGCGACGACGTGAAGCGCGCAATCCTGGGCGGCAACGCTGCTCGACTTCTCGGCCTGTCCAACACGGTCGTCGAGATTCCGGAGGTTGCCCGGCCCGCCCGCGCGTTCGACGTCCACACCCACACCGGTCCGCTGGTCCAGGACGTCACGGAGCTCGACGATGACGAGCTGATGGCCGAGCTCGCCCGGCAGAACAGCACGCGCTACGCGATCGCGTCGAGCGTCCTCGCAATCGAGGCGGACAGCGAGGCCGGCAATCGACAGCTCGTCGAGGGTTGCCGGCGGCTCCCCAATCGTCTCGGCTACCTCTACGCGGATCCCGACGACCTGGCGGCCACGGAGGATCAATTTCGGCGCTGGGGCGATGCTCCGGGCATCGTCGGCGCGAAGATCTCGTGCGAGACATCGGAGCGCATTACGGGATCGCGCCAGGTCTGGGAGCTCTTCGACCTGCTTGCCCGTTTTGGCAAACCGGTGAAGATCCACAACGACGGGACCGATTGGGATCAGGCCCTGCTGAGGATCGCCCGCAGGCACCCGCGGCTGGCGATCATCGTCGCCCACGGCGGGCTGGGCTTTCCCGATCTGCCCGCCGCGCGGCTTGCGGCTTCTGTCGACAATGTCTTCGTGGAGATGAGCAGCTCCTTTGCGCAGATCCCCATCGTGCGCGAGCTCGTGAAGAGGATCCCGCCCGAGAAGCTCATGTTCGGGACGGACGCGCCTCTGCTCGATCCGGGATTTGTGCTCGGCATGTACCAGGACGCAGGGTTACCAGCCGAACGACAGGACGACGTCTACTACGCGAACGCGGCTGGCCTGTTCGCGATCGACTGAGTGCCTACCCGAGTGCCCCTCGTCGCGTTGATAAAGAACGGGCGATGGCATCTCGACAGCGCCGAGGCGTTGGCGTACCGTCACCCCGCGAAACGGCGGATTGTATACAACATGTGGTCGACAACCCGAGGCGATCGCAGGGCGACCGGATCGTTCATGGCCGGCCCCGGCGGGCGTCCGAGCGACATAGGAGGAGGTCCCATGGAACGGCGTCCCTCGGCCCTGTTCGCGATCGCGGCGGCCGCCTTTCTTCTCGTCTCTGCTTGTTCGCCTGCTCCCTCCGCAAACCCCGGCGCGTCGGCTCCGACGACGGCCTCGGCGCCCGCCCCCTCGGCGGCGGCCCCAAGCAGCGGAATCACGGCCGGCGCGGGCGGCACGCTGACGATGGGCCTGTATCAGGACTTCACGTCGTTCTTCCCCTGGAGTGAGAGCGGCACCGGCGGGGACTCGTTGTCGATGCAGCTCCATTGGGATCAGCTTGCTGCCTACGACGAGGCGGGCGCGGTTCAGATGCGCCTGGCCGACTCGATCACCTCGAGCAGCGATGCCAAGACGTGGACGATCAAGCTCAAGCCAAACCTCAAGTGGAGCGACGGCAGCCCGTTGACGTCGAAGGACGTGATCTTCTCCTGGAAGCTCGGGGCCAACCCGAAGCAGTCCTACAACTCGGGCCTGTGGACGGGTGTCGTCGGCATGACCGACTGGCAGAAGGGACCCGATTATTCGAAGGACTTCACCGGGATCACCGCTCCCGACGACCAGACGATCATCTTCCAGCTCACAAACGCCAATTCGGCATTCGAGTCCGTTCTGCTGAACTTCCGCAATTTCATCCTGCCATCGGCGGCGGTCCTGGCGGTCGCCCCGAACGTCTTCACGCTCGACAACAAGGGGATCTGGGCGCTGCCGTTCTGGCAGGGCCCCACCGTCGGTGAAGGTCCTTACCTCTGGGACAAGACGCAAACCGGGCAGTTCATGCAGTACAAGCCGAACCCGAACTGGCGCGGCGGACCGCTCGAGTTCTCGTCGGTGATCTTCAAGCCCGAATCGTCGCAGGCCGTCGCCGCGGCGCAGCTGCAGTCGGGCGACATCGATCTCGCCGTTGTGACCCTCGACGACATCGATGGGCTGACGTCCGGCGGCTTCGGGACGGGTACGGCGCTCGCGCCGTTCCCGGTCGAGACCGACTTCAACGACTCCGGTGCGTCGCGCTTCAGCGATCCTCAAGTTCGGCAGGCGTTCATGTACGGCTGCGACCGTCAGGGCTTCGTGAACAGCTTCCTGAAGGGCAAGGGCGAGGCGCCGGTCTCCTACTTCTTCCCTGACTGGGTCGACAAGTCGAAGATCAACCAATATGCCTTCGACGCGACCAAGGCCAAGTCCCTACTCGACGCCGCCAAGTTCGACTACAGCAAGCCGGTCATCTGGATGTCGTGGAACGCGGACGCAAAGGATCGCCAGGCGTTCATCCAGGACTGCCAGAGCAAGATGAAGTCCATCGGGGTCAACATCTCGCTCATCAACGGTCTCGACGTGACCAACCAGCTCGGCCAGGCCGGCCAATGGGACCTCCAGACCTATGGCGGGTACCCCATCGTCGACCCGGACCAGGTCGTCCAGTTCACAGCGTGCAGCTCGATCGGCAAGACGCCCGGCAAGGACGACTCCAAGTTCCCCAACGGGCACCTGTACCAGTACGGAGGCGCGAACGCGATCAACTGGTGCAACAAACAGTTCGACGACCTGATGACACAGGCCGAAGGCATCACGGATCAGGCACAGCGGGCCGCGCTCTACGAGCAGGCGCAGCAGATCTGGGTCGACCAGGTGCCCATGATGGTCGGCTACCGGAACGTGACTGTCTATGGCTGGAATTCAAAGCTCTCCGGGATCGCCCTCTATGGCGACCCGGGCACGTTGGACCTCAAGATCGACCAGTGGACCAAGACCCCGTAGGCCCGGGTCCCGTCTGAACACGTGAGCGGCGGGCGGCTGTCGGCCCAGCCGACCCGCCGTTCTCGTACCTACGGCGTGGCGGAAAGCTGGGCCCGGCAGGTGTGAGGAGGCAAGTTGGGTCGCTGGCTCCTTCGCCGCCTGCTCATCACCCTCGCGACGTTCGTCGGCTTCACCATCATCGTGTTCACGATCATGCGCCTGTCGCCGGTGAGCCCGGTCGATCTGATGCTGTTCAACCTGCGCCAGCAGGGTGGGCTGTCCGCAGCCGACATACAGCGCATCCATGATGACCTCGCCAGACAGCTCGGCCTGGACCTGCCCATCCCGATCCAGTACGTCGTCTGGCTGAAGACCTTCGTCACCACGGGTAGCCTGGGCTTCTCGTTCGTGACCGGCCGACCATCCGTTGACATGGTCGTCGAACGTATGCCACCCACGCTCCTGCTGCTCGGGTCGGCGCTCATCATCGAGCTCGTCATCGGCATTCCGCTGGGCATCCTCGCCGCCCTGCGTCGAAACCGGTGGCTCGATTACGTCATCTCATCGTTCGGCCTGTCAGTGGTCGCCGTTCCATCGTTCTTCCTCGGCCTGTCAGCGATCTACATCTTCTCCATCAAGCTCGGGGTCCTGCCCTCCAGCGGGATGTTCACACCATCGAGCAAGTCATTCGATGCCATCGACTGGCTGCGCCATCTGATCCTCCGCGTGCTCGTCCTCGGACTCCAGGGCGTTGGTCCTGTCCTGCGCTATGTCCGGACGGGCATCCTGGGGCCGTCCGGACAGGACTACGTGCGGACGGCGCGGGCCAAGGGCCTGACCGTCACGCAGACGGTGGTTCGCCATGCGTTTCCGAACGCCCTCCTGCCCGTGATCACCTACGTGGGCCTCCAGGTCGGCCTCCTCATGTCCGGCGCGTTCATCACGGAGTCCGTCTTCACATGGCCGGGCATGGGAACGCTGGCCCTGCACGCTATTCAGTCCAAGGACTACCCGGTCATCCAGGCCTTTGCCGTCATCGTGGGCGGACTCGTGCTGCTCGGGAACGTGTTTGCCGATCTCGCATACGCCATCGCGGATCCACGGATCAGGCTGGACTAGGGACATGGCAACCAATGCCGCGATCGGCGCCGCCCACGGGCGCTCTCGGGCCAGTGAGAGCGCTGGGCGCCGCGCCCTCAGGCGGTTCGTCCGTCACCGGGCTGCCATGGCGGGGATGCTCGTGCTCGGTCTCATAGCGGTCGCGGCAGTGTTCGGTCCCGTCGTCTACGGCCGGGACCCGGACGTCACCGATCTCTCGCTGGGCTACCAGGCACCCGGCGCCAGGTTCCCCCTCGGCGCCGACAGCCTTGGCCGCGATCTGTTGGCGCGCCTGCTGGTCGCCGGTCGGATTTCACTCTCGGTTGGCCTCGCCGCTGCCCTCTGCGTGACGAGCCTGGGCCTCATCGTCGGCCTCGTGGCCGGCACGGTCGGTGGCTGGGTGGACTCGATCTTGATGCGCCTCGCCGACATCGTGTACGCACTCCCGCTGCTCCTGGCGGTCGCAGTCGTCGCGGGGGTCGTTGGACCGGGCCTGTACGTCATCGTGCTGGTCATCGGGCTCTTCCAGTGGCCCGAGGCGGCTCGCGTCGTGCGCTCGGTCGTCCTTTCGTTGCGCGAGCAGGACTTCGTTCTCGCCGCGCGTGCCCTTGGGAGCACCAACGGACACATCATGCGAAAGCACCTGTTCTTTCATGCTGTCGCCCCCCTGACTGTCACCGGGACCTTCACGGTCGCGATCGCGCTGCTCACCGAGGCCGGCCTCTCGTACCTTGGAATCGGCGTGCAGCCGCCGCAGGCGAGCTGGGGGAACATGCTGGCCGATGCCCAGCAGGTGTTCATCCTTCGCCAATACCCGTGGTACTGGATTCCGCCCGGGCTAGCGATCTTCGTGACGGTGCTCGCTGTGAACCTCGTCGGCGACGGCCTGCGAGACGCACTCGATCCCAACGGGTGACACCGCCGGTCCCGCATCGAGGGGTCCCGTGACCCGCCTCCGACTTGGCGTCGTCGGGATCGACCACTACCACACGTCGGGGTGGGTGGAGAGCTTCGAGCAATTCGCCGACGAGGTGGAGATTGTTGCCCTGTACGACGCCGACCCGACGATCGGCCGAACCCTCGCCCCTCGGTTCCACGATCCGTCGCTCAGCGCCACGCTCGCGCCGCGTTACCGGAGCCTCCCGATCTACGACGACCTCTCCCGACTCATCGAGGATGAGCGCCTCGACGTCGCGCTGGTCACGCTGCAGAACCGGGACGCGCCCGCGGCGATCGCGCAATTGGCCGGGGCCGGGATACACATGCTCATCGACAAGCCGGCCGCACGCAACGCGTCCGAGGCCCGATGGGCCTTCGAAGCGGTTGAGCGGAACGGCGTCCGGGCGGCGGTCGGTTTGACCCGCCATTTCGACCCCGCCTGGCTGGCGGCCCGCCACCGGGTCGCGGCCGGGCGGCTGGGCCGCCTGCTCAGCGCGGAGGCGGTGTTCGTCACGTCGACCGTCCGCGTCCGGGATCCTGCCAACCACCTGTTCGACCGGGAGCTGAGCGGCCACGGCATTCTGCTCTGGCTCGGTATCCACGACGTCGACGGTCTGCTGTGGCTCACCGGTCAGAGCATCGTCGATGTGCAGGCCACGATTGCCAATGTCGGCGGGGAACGGATCGGAGTGGAGGATGCGGCCGCGGTCAACCTCCGCTTCGAGGGCGGGGCCCTTGGAACCCTGTACCTCGCCAACGCCCTGCCCCGTCCAGCCGGCGATGGCTATGTCGCGGTCCGGGGGACGCTCGGATCGATCAAGCTGAGTTCAGATGGGGCCATGACCTGGATCGGGCCGGGGTCGAAATCGAACCCGCTCGAGGTTGAGGAGCGACGCTTCCAGGAGCCCGAAGTCCGTGGCTACGGGCCGGAGGCTCTCGTCCAGATTCGCGACCTGCTCGACGCGATCCGGAGCGGGCGAGCGCCGCGAGTCACTGGCGTGGACCTGATCCGAGCCCTCGATGTCATTGATGGAGCATATGAATCGGCCCGCCTCGGCAATCGGGTCGTCATCGGTCCGCTACCGAAGGCGGGAGGTCGGCTCGAACCCACGGCAGGGGCTCGGTGATGAGCACGTGACGCCCGTCCGGACGACGGGGCTGGACATCCGGGGGCCGGCAGGGCATGCGGCTCAGGAACGTCTGGCGACGACCTGGCGCCCAACTTCGCTGACGCTGGTCGCGCCAGTGAGGGCCATCGCGGAGATCAGCTCGCCCCGAATCAGCTCGATCATCGCGGCCAGCCCGGCCGCGCCGCCGGTCGCCAGGCCCCAGAAGACGGGACGGCCGACGAGGACTGCGCGTGCGCCCAGGGCCAGCGCCTTGAGCACGTCGGTGCCGCGCCTGATGCCTCCATCGGTCAGGATCTCGAGACGCCCATCGACCGCATCCACGATCTCCGGCAGGGCATCGAGACTGGCCTGCGCCCAGTCCAGCTGACGGCCGCCGTGGTTCGAGACGACGACCGCCGCTGCGCCGTGTTCGACGGCCAACCGTGCGTCCTCGGCGGTCATGATGCCCTTGAGGACGAGCGGTAGCGGGCTGATCGAGCGGAGCCACTCGAGCGAGCTCCACGTGAGCCTGGTCTCGACCTCGACGTCGTCGGGAAGGTTGGCGGCCCGACATGTTGCACTGATGGGAACGGGGTAACGCAGCTCCCCCTCACGCCAACCACCCACCGGAGCATCGACTGTCAGGCAGAGCGCGCGGAAGCCCGCGGCCGCGGCTCGCTGCACCAGGTCACGCGTCAGCTCGCGGTCGGTAAGCCAGTACAGCTGGAACCATGGATCCTTGGCGACTCGGGCAACAGCCTCGATCGTTGCGCTCGCGCTGGTGCTCATGATCATGATCGTGCCCGTGGTAACCGACGCGGCCGCGGTCGCCAACTCGCCGTCCGGGTGGGCAAGGCGGTGCAGCGCGCTCGGCGCGAAGAGGACGGGCATGCTGACCGGTTGCCCGAGCACGGTTGTTGACGGGTCGATTGTGCTCACATCGATCAACGCCCGCGGCTTCAGTACCCACCGTCCGAAGGCTTCGCGATTCAAGCGAACGGTCTCGCCTGTACCGGCCCAGCCGGCAACGTAGCGGTACGCGGCGTCAGCCATCCGCTCGCGCGCCAGCGGCTCGAAGTCCTCGACGCTGAAGAGTCGAGCCAGTTCGTCCGGACCAAGGTAGACGGGCTGCTCGACGCGCCCCGACGCCACGCGCGCACCTCGCAATGGGGACCGATCAGGCCCGGAGTGTAGGGGCTGATTACGATCTGCTCGGGCGTCCTCCGGCGTGGGGAACGTCAGGTTGCAGCCGTTGACCGACCTGACGCCCGGCGAACGATCCACCCCAGCCAGAGCCAGCTCACCCCGATGATCGACAGCATGACGATCTGTGCCGGCATCCGGCCCGAGAGGTCGGCTTGAGGATCGACCGGCAGGAACGCCCCAATCCCGAGAAGCCAGAGCACTGCCGGCAGCCGGGCCGGGCCAGATCGGAAGAGGAGGGCGACAGCGGCCAGGAGCGAGCCAGCGGCGGCTGCCAGGACCGAGACCAGGACGATGATCACGCCGACGGCCAGCGGAAGTCCGACGAGGCCGGCGACAGCAGCGACCAGGGGGCCGACTCCACCCAGCAGCAGGCCGATACCGCCCAGGCGAGCCAGCGGGCCGGTGGCGAGCACATCGCGGCGCACGAGTACCCAGCCGGCTCCCAAGCCAAACAAGACCAGACCGAATACCGGGAAGCTCCCGGCGAGGATCGGGACGTCGGGCACATGCCAGGCCGACCCGTATTGGCCGACGTTGCGGACCAACGGGAAGTACTGGTCGTTGCCGCTCCGCAGGGCGAAGAGCAACCCCAGGCCGGCGAACCAGAGGATGGCACCGGCGATCATCGAGTTGCCCAGGAGCCGGGGGCTAGGCGAGCCGGGCGAGAGGGTCCGCCCTCCTGGCATCGCCATCACGTCCCCCTTCAGCCCACGATCCGCAGATCAGGCCATGGCTCGCTCGCGATGGCCGTGATCTGCGGGATGGCCGGTGAGACGCCCGCGAGCTCGGCGAGGTCCAGGATGCGGCCTTGGATCCGACCAATATCGGCGTATGTCTCCTCGTGCTCGAAGCCGCGGCCCACGAGGCCGAGCCCGGCCGCGGCCGGCGCGGTGACGAAGAGGTACGGCCGGTAGCCGATGCGGGAACGGACGCCGTTCTTCAGGAGTCGGTGCGCGGCGTTCACCGCAGGACCGTGGAGGTCCTCCGTCCCGCCGACCCGCTGGGCGACGGCCAGGCCACGGTGAAGGATGGCTTTGAGATCGAGGTGTTCGACGCTGGTGCAGGCGACGCACCTGTCGTCACTCGAGCTTCGCAAGGCCACCCGCTGCGCGGCGAACGCGGCGTACATGGCGGCGAGCCGGTCGACGACCGCCTCGCCCAGGCCATCGAGTCGCGCAGCCGGCGCCGCGCCGAAGACCGCGTCGCCCTCGAGCTTCACGACGTCGAATTCGGAGGCGATCCCGCGAACCACCCCGTCGAGCAGCTCGCCGAGCACTCGATAGCCGGCCGGGAGCCCGCCGCTGAAGTCCTCGCCGTGCGTGTTCTCCACTCCCGCGAGAAAGGCTGTGTAGCCCGAGATATCGACGAGGAGCAGGTAGCGCGAACCGGCGGCCGCGCCTGTCGAGGGAGTCGTCACAGTCACATCGTAGGCCCGGCAAGAAGTGCCATGAGGCCCCGGGAGCGGGGCGCCCGACCGGGCGCCATACGAGGAGATGCTGAAGACGTTCACGTTCGGCTGAGATCGCCGGTCAGAGCGGGAGCCTTGCGAGCGGCTTCCTAGGGCGAGGGCACCACGATCAGCGTTCCGACCTCGCCGAACTGCTTGTGGCCGGGGAGCGTGCACCAGAACGAGAACGAGCCTGGGACCGCAAACGTGAACGTTCCGGTGGCCTCGTCACCCGCCTTGGCGACCGCGAGGTTCGCCAGAACAGTCGTCCCATCAGCGCCGAAGACCGTCCACGTGTGGTCGAGGGTGTCGCCGTCCAGGAATTGGATCGTCACGGGCTGGTTGGCCGGCACGACGATCGTGGCCGGCTGGTAGTGATAGACGTCGGCGCCTCCGCCGGCGACGACCGTCCACGACGTGGACACGGTCGGGGGCTGCCCACTGGGCGGGGCCGCTGGCACCGACTGCCCGGGGCCCGGCGATGGCACGATCGTCGACGGCGTCGGCGAGACCGGCGAGCAGCCGACCGCAAGCGAGGCGGCGACGGTCAGGAACAGGACGGGCAGCGGCCGGCCGCGGGCCGGCCGCCCGATCACCCTAACCGCAGAAGGTGGCGACGATCGTGCCGGTCCCCTCGTGGCCAGGGTTGCCCGCGTACCCGGGATCAACGCGGACCACCACGATCTTCGACCAGGTGCCGCTGATCGTCGACCCGGACTGCGTGACGGAGTCCGTGACGAGGACACCCATGTAGGTTGGCACACTGCCGGTCGGCGGGGTGCTGTTGCCGGGTCGGGTGACGAAGGTCGTGCCGCAGACGTTGGCCGGACTCATCGTCGGCAGGCTCGTGACCTTGCCGGCGAAGCCCTTGTACGCATCGGGAGCCAGGCCGCCGGTAAGGACGTCCAGGTTCGCCCACGAGTGGCTCCACCAGGTCAAGGGCGTGGACGGACCCGCGCCGGCGACTGTCGAGTCACCGAGGGTGAAGGCCCCGCGGCTCGGGAAGGCGAACACGATCGCCTCGGCTTTGTCGGACGAAGGCAGGTAGTAGGCATCCCCGGCGAAGTCCGCCGAGATCGGCTCCGGCCCGAGCGGGCCGACGAATGTCAGCGTGCAGCTCGCGTCCCCGGCGCTGTCGGTCGTGCCCGTGCAGCTCTGGCCGCCGAGCGAGAGCGTGATCGTCTGCCCGAACGGGATCGGTGCCGTCGTGCCGTCCTCGAGAAGGCGGGCGGACAGGGTCACGCCCGAAGCACCCTGGAGGATGACCGTCGGCCCCGTGTACGTGAGGGTCGTTTCCTCCTTCGTGATGACGAACGAATCCGTGTCGCTGCTCGGCAGATAGTCGACGTCGCCGGCGAAGTCCGTGACGATGTTCACGGTGCTCGGGACCTGGGTCGGCGTGATCGTGCACGACGCGACACCTGACCCGTTCGTCACGTCGCTGCAGGTGTCCCCGACGCCAAGGGTGAACGTGAGCGTCTTGCCGGCGATGGGTGCGCCCCCGTCGGGATCGGTCAGTACCGCCGACGCCGTGAACGGATCGTGGTAGTCCTGGGTGAGGTCGCCAGTGTAGACCACCTGGCTCTGTTCCTGGTTGATCGTGAACGAGGCGCTGGTCGAGGCGGAGTTGTAGGCCGCGTCTCCGGCGTAGGTGACGCTGACCGTGCCGGGTCCCGGCGGATCCTGGTTGATGAGCACCATGCAGGATGCGTGGCCCGCCGGATTCGTCGTCGCGGAGCAGCTCTGTGTGCCCAGCGTGAAGGTGAGAGGCGCTCCCGGGACGGGCGCGGACGTGCCCTGGACGAGCAGGTCACCTGCCAGCGTGGCGACGTCGTTGAAGTCGGCGTTGGTGTCGCCGTTGTACGTGATGCTGGCGTCGATCTTGCAAGCGCCGAGGGTCACGACGCCCGTGAACGTCGACGGGTCGATGCTATTGACGGCGACATAGGCCTTGCTCGCCGCGTCGACGTGCTCGTCGCCGGCCCACATGCTCCCGGAATGGCCGACCGGCTGGCCACCGAACTGGTCGACCCAGTACGAGCGCCCGCTCGCTTCGAGGTGGAGCACGAACGCGTCCGCAGGGATCCCGCGATCCCAGCCGGTCTTCGACCGCAGCTCGACCGTGTAGTAGTCGCTCGTCGCGGTGCTCCCCTCCGAGACGGGGACAGGGATCGTGATCTTGGCGGGGATGCGCAGCTCCTGATAGCCGCTCGCGGCTGGGTGATTCAACGCGGCCATGGCGTAGGTCGTCTGGGTGCACGAGCCGTTGTTGAAGGACGTCTCGCGACCACCGGGAATCCAGCCGTTGAGATCGAGCTGGACCGCATTGAGCCCGGGGCCCTTGCTGGTGCCACCGAAGGTAGACCCACCGAAGGTCGTACCGGCCCCGGTGAATGAGTACACGCAGCTGATCGCCGACATGATGTCGTAGCAGTCGTTGTAGTCGCTCGTCGAGGTCGAAAGCGCCCGTGAGTGGCTGTAGTTGAAGCCGTGGCCCATCTCGTGCGTGTAGACGGACAGCGGGATGTCGTGGGCCCCGACGACGCCCCCAAGCGAGTAGTTATTGCCATTCAGCGTCACTGCCCGCTGGCCGAAGCCAAAGAGGTCGCCGGGGACGATGATCGTCGCGCCGGCGGCATGCGCCTTGGCGGTCGTGCCGCCCTGGGCGCGCACGATCGTGAACGTCGTTCCGCTGATGTTCGTGACCTGGACGGTCTCGGCGTTGCCGCTATTCGGCAGGGAGCCGTCATCGATCGACATGAGGAACGGCGTCGTCGGGAAGTTCGCCGCGTCGCCGACGGTCGTCGACGCCGCGGTCAGCGTCGTCACACTCGAGTCGATGCCGGCGGTCGTCGTGGTGGTCGCCTCGGGAAAGACGACGATGACGTCGGTGAAGTTGTTGAGATTGACGAACGGTTCAGCCGCCTCGGCGCAACTGCTCCACTTCTGGCTGCGGCCGTAGCCCGCCCAGGTGTCCCGGCTGATGGGCAGCGTGTACCAACCCTTGACCACCGTGCCCGACACGCTGAAGCTGCCGTACGAGACGTCTTTCCAGTAGTCGAACGCACCGAGCTCGCCGGCGCCCGGGTCCGAGAACATGTGCTCGAAGTACGAGGGCGGGTTCGGCTGCTGCGTCTCGTTGTTGAAGTTGCACAGGGCGACGACGACCGGATGCGTGCCCGAGATGGCCGCGACCGGGGACGCCCCGAGGGCCATGCCTGCCACGAGCAGACACGCCGACAGCACCGAGCTCCGACGAACAACCGGGCCCATCCTCGTCCCCCTCCGCCATGAGCACGGCGCCCAGGATCGATGCGGACCTGCCGCTCGATGGGCTTGAGCCGCTCGGCGTGGGGCGGATCGTTCGGCCTCGGGAAAGGGTCGTCAATCCGGGAAAATCGTACGGGGGCCAACAGTCCTGCGTCGCCAGGGGGTGCCCTTCCGCCCCCGGGAGGCCCAGATCACGCTCGGGCCAGCGGCGCGAACTTGCGTCGGTAGGCCGCCGGGGTCATGCCGGTGCTGCGCTTGAACAGCCGCCGGAAGAAGGTCGGGTCCTCGTAACCAACGTCGAAGCCGACGTCGTCGACCGACGCGGATTCGGACTCGAGCCTGCGCCGGGCCCCTTCGATCCGGATGGCGTGGACATAGGCGATCGGCGTGCGTCCCGTGACGGCAGCGAAGCGGCGCGCAAACGTACGCTTCGTGAGCCCGGATCGATCGACCATGGCGCTCACCGGACTGGCGACGGCATAGTGCTCGGCGATCCAGGCCAGGGACTGGCCGATCAGCCGGTCCTCCACGCGTCTGTGCTCGGTCATCGCCGAGAACGGGAGCTGGCCGGCTTCGTGTCCGCCCAGCAGGTAAACCCGGGCCGTCCGGACGGCGTCCTCCGGGCTGCAGAACCGGACGATGAGGTGGAGCGCGAGGTCCTCCCAGGAGGTAACGCCACCGGCGGTGATCAGGCGGCTACCCTCGCTCGACAGATCGAGGATCGCGCGCGGCTCGAACCGGACTCGTGGATACGCGGCTCGGAACAGGTCCGC
>CAYXVP010000023.1:0-14819 GCA_964468305.1 uncultured Anaerolinea sp.
TACCGTGCCCTGGTACCGTGAGTACGTGCACGGGCGCGCGGTGGTTCTGGCGGTGATGGCGCTGGCTGCCGCCGCACCCGTCGCGTCCGCCGCCACCGGTGCGGCCCAGGTGATCGGGCCGGACGGCCATCTCGTGGCGAATGCGCGGGCGCAGGCCGGCTGGGCGTACCCCGCGGACGGCTCCGTCGCCCAGGTCGCGGATGTCGAGTTCCGGCCCGGGAGCGTCCACCTCACCGGCATCACGCTGCTCGGCGGCAGGATCACGATCGGAGCGGCGGTCGCAGGTCCGGCCTCGACGGGTCCAGGGCCCTGGCCGCCCTGTTCGTTGCCGCGTTCCACCTCAAGACCGTGAACGGGGTCGGCTTCGGCCCGCTCGACCCGATCATAGGCGGCGGGGACAGCGGCGTGTACCTGTTCTTCGCCCTGTCCGGCTACCTGCTCTACAAGCCGTTCGTCCGAGGGCGGGTCGACCTGGCGAGCTACGGCCTGAAGCGCGCCGGTCGGATCGTGCCGGGCTATTTCGTGGCGCTCATCGGCCTGACGATCATCACCGGCAACCGGCTCCCGCTGGACCATCCCTTGCCCTTCCTCACGATGTCGGCGAGCTACAACATCCCGCTGCGCGGGTTCCTCGGGAACGCCTGGACGCTCTCGGCCGAGATCCTGTTCTACCTGACCCTGCCACTCATCGCCCGCGCCGCGAAGGGCCGTGAGGTGCTCGTCCTGGTCGGGCTCGGTGTGGCGTCGGCGATCATCGCGGTGGCGCATCGACTGAGCCTCAGCGACGAGAACGCCTGGCTGATCGGCACCTACCCACTGGTGTTCTCCGCGTTCGTGCCGGGGATGCTCCTGGCCGTGCTCGAAGTGCGGCACCCCCGCCGGTTCCGTGAGCTGCGTGGTGCGCCGATCCTCGCCAGCGGCGTCCTCCTCATCGTCTTCGGTGCCCTGACATCGACCCTTCCCATCTCGTTGTCCACCGGCATCGGCACGGCGCTCGTGATGGCCTGGCTGCTCCAGCACCCGCTCCCCTTCGCGCGCGCCCTCGGCTTCGTCGGCGGCGCCTCGTACGCGCTGTACCTGTGGCACAAGGACGCCTTCATCGCCTTCGGTCCGCTGCTCGGGCTGGTGATCGCCGTGATTGCCTCGGGCGTCTCGTGGGCGCTGGTCGAGCGCCCGATCCTGGCGCGAGTGCACGCGATCGATGCCCGGCGTCGACAAGCCGGCGTAGGCGCCCCGCCCGCGGCAATTCCGGCGCAGCCGGCGACCTGAGAGGCGCGGGCCCTGGGCGTCCTGGTCCGCGCGCTCCTCTCGGCGGTCTCGCTGGTCAGCCTCATCCCGGTCGGGGTCGTGATCGTCGGCGGTTACTTCCCCAGGGCGCCGGTCGTGGGGCCCTTCGGCGGCTTCGTGAACAACGGGCTGCCGTTCATCCTGGCCGCCGCCGGGCTCGGGACCGGGCTCGCCGGCCTGGCGGTCGCGCTGGGTGGTCGCAAGGTCGCCGTTCTCCTTGTCGTGGGCATCGCCCTGCTCTCAGGAAGCGGGGTGATCGCGTACCGGTTCGTGTCGTTCGCCGAACAGCACGGCGCCGCGTACGACCTGGTCAAGGCGGCCGAGGGCATCCCGCCCATTCCACAACCCGATGATCGAGTGACGTTCGCGAGCCTCGATGGCCAGGACCTCGAGGCAGGCATCTGGCTCCCGCGAGACGCGGCAGCCGGCACTTCGGGCACACGGCCCGCCGTCGTGTTCGTGCACGGTGGCGCGTTCATCGGCGGCTTTCCGGGCACCCGGCCGATGCTCATGGACGCGCTCCGCAACGCGGGGATGGTGGGCCTCGACGTCGATTACCGGCTGTCGCCGCCGCCCCGCTGGGACCAGGCGCCGGGCGACGTCCTGTGCGCGCTCGCCTGGCTGCACTCGGTCAAAGGGCCCGAGTGGGTCGACCCAACGCGAGTTGTGGTCGTCGGGGAGTCCGCCGGCGGCAACCTGGCCCTCATGGCCGCGTACGCCGCCGGCACGGACGCGATCAGGTCGTCATGCCCGGAAGCCGGGCCGCCCATCCTTCCCGCCGGCGTGGTCGCGATCGCGCCGACGGCGGACCTCGCGGGGATCTGGCACGACGGTACGATCCATGACGGACCCGATCGACTGTTCCCGGAGGCGTACATCGGCGGCCCGCCTTCGCAGTTCCCGGAGCGCTACGAGGCCGCCTCGCCGATGCGGCTTCTCCGGGCCGACCTTCCGCCGACGCTCCTGCTCGCGGGCGAGATCGACCGATTCGTGCTGATCCAGCGGACGATCGCCCTGGCCGACCAGATCAGGGCGGCGGGGTCCTCAGTCGAGCTCATCGTCGCACCCTTCGCGGGCCACGGCTTCGATGGCGAGCCGAACAGCTTCGGAGCACAGCTCAGCGAGTCGGTCGTTCTTGCCTTCGTCCGTCGGGTTGCGGGGTGATTCGCGGTCGACTACTTCGCGATCGCGCCTGCCTCGGCGGACGAGGGGCCCTCGCCGGCGGCGTTCACGGCTCGAACGACATAGAAGTACTGGGTGCCATGCGACGTCGCGGCATCCCTGTACGAGAAGGTCGTCCCGCTCACCGTCGCCAAGAGGGCGTAGCTGCCCCCTGACGTCCGGCGGTAGATGCGGTAGCTGGTGATCGAGGCGCCACCGTTCGAGGCGGGGGCAGCCCAGGCGAGGTTCACGCCCCTCGTCTTGTGCGGCGTTGCAGTCAGGCTCTGCGGCGCACCGGGGACGGTGCGCGGCGTGGCCGACAGCGAGTTCGAGGCCGGGCCGGTGCCGGCGGCGTTGGTTGCCGTGACGGTGAACGTGTAGGACGTGCCGTTGGTCAGGCCGTTGACGGTGCAGCTGAGCGTGCCCGCGGTGGAGCACGTCGCGCCACCGGGGTTCGCCGTCGCGGTGTAGCCGGTGATCGAGCTGCCACCGTTGGACGCCGGCGCCGACCAGGCCAGGGCGACCTGGCCGTTGCCAGGGGTGGCGGTGTTGAGCGTCGGCGCACCCGGCACCGTTCGGGGTGTGGCCGACAGGGCGTTCGACGCTGGGCCGGTGCCCGCGGCGTTGGTCGCGGTGACGGTGAACGAGTACGACGTGCCATTGGTCAGCCCGCCGACCGCGCAGGTCGTCGCGCCGCCGGTGGAGCAGGTCGCGCCGCCAGGGCTTGCCGTGGCGGTGTAGCCGGTGATGGCGCTGCCGCCATTCGACGCCGGCGCTGACCAGGTGAGCGAGATCTGGCCGTTGCCAGGGGTGGCGGTGTTGAGGGTCGGCGCGCCAGGAACCGTTCGTGGCGTCGCCGAGAGGGAATTCGAGGCCGGTCCAGTCCCTATGGCGTTCGTGGCCGTGACCGTGAACGCGTACGAGACGCCGTTCGTCAGGCCGCCGACGGTGCAGATGGTGCCGCCCGTGGTCGAGCAGGTGGCGCCGCCCGGACTCGCCGTCGCCATGTAGCCCGTGATCACGCTCCCGCCGTCGGAGGCCGGAGCGGACCAGGACAGGGCGACCTGGGTATCCCCCGGCGTCGCCGTGTTGAGGGTCGGTGCGCCCGGCGAGGTCGGCGTCGCGGTGGGCGTCGCCGAGAGGGAATTCGAGGCCGGTCCATTCCCAGCGGCATTCGTCGCCGTGACGCTGAACGAGTACGAGATCCCGTTCGTCAATCCGGTGACGGTGCACAGAGTCGCGCCAGAGGTGGAGCATGTCGCTCCACCCGGGCTGGCCGTGGCCAGGTAGCCCGTAATCACGCTCCCGCCGTCGGAGGCCGGTGCAGTCCATGCCAGCGACACCTGGGTGTCGCCCGGCGACGCGGTGTTGAGCGTCGGCGCACCCGGCACCGTTCGGGGTGTGGCCGACAGCGAGTTCGAGGCCGGGCCGGTGCCGGCGGCGTTGGTTGCCGTGACGGTGAACGTGTAGGACGTGCCGTTGGTCAGGCCGTTGACGGTGCAGCTGAGCGTGCCCGCGGTGGAGCACGTCGCGCCACCGGGGTTCGCCGTCGCGGTGTAGCCGGTGATCGAGCTGCCACCGTTGGACGCCGGCGCCGACCAGGCCAGGGCGACCTGGCCGTTGCCAGGGGTGGCGGTGTTGAGCGTCGGCGCACCCGGCACCGTTCGGGGTGTGGCCGACAGGGCGTTCGACGCTGGGCCGGTGCCCGCGGCGTTGGTCGCGGTGACGGTGAACGAGTACGACGTGCCATTGGTCAGCCCGCCGACCGCGCAGGTCGTCGCGCCGCCGGTGGAGCAGGTCGCGCCGCCAGGGCTTGCCGTGGCGGTGTAGCCGGTGATGGCGCTGCCGCCATTCGACGCCGGCGCTGACCAGGTGAGCGAGATCTGGCCGTTGCCAGGGGTGGCGGTGTTGAGGGTCGGCGCGCCAGGCGCGGTCGGCTGCTGCTGCTGGCCGCCGCCGAGGAAGAGGCCACTCAGGACGGCGTTGGCGCCGGCGAGCCGGTCGACGGTCAGGGTGACCTGACCGCCCGCCTGGACCGAGATCGGGAAGTGGAGCCAGGCGCCGTCGTGGAAGCTGCTCGAAAGCGTCACCTGCTGTGGCCCGCTGCCATCGTTGACGGTAACGGTCTCCTGCCTGTTGGTGGCATCCCAGTCGAGCGCGTAGAGATGGAGGGTGCCGGCGTACGCCGAGCTGAACGTCAGGTGGGCCCGGATCTGGGCGTTGTCCCACCAGGTCATCGCCCGCCGCTGGCTCTGGTCCGCACTCTGGAGCGCACGGTTGTCCGTCGTCGGGTTCGCCCAGGTGGCGCGCCCGCCCTGATCGAAGGTCAGCGTTGCGTTAGGCAGGTTCACCAAGTCGCTGCTGCCGTTCCAGGCCAGCAGGGCATAGCCGTCGGCGCCATAGCTGCCGACCCAGTCACCCGAGGCCGGGGGAGGAGGTGGCGGCGGACCAGCTCCGCCGAGGAAGAGGCCACTCAGGACGGCGTTGGCGCCGGCGAGCCGGTCGACGGTCAGGGTGACCTGACCGCCCGCCTGGACCGAGATCGGGAAGTGGAGCCAGGCGCCGTCGTGGAAGCTGCTCGAAAGCGTCACCTGCTGTGGCCCGCTGCCATCGTTGACGGTAACGGTCTCCTGCCTGTTGGTGGCATCCCAGTCGAGCGCGTAGAGATGGAGGGTGCCGGCGTACGCCGAGCTGAACGTCAGGTGGGCCCGGATCTGGGCGTTGTCCCACCAGGTCATCGCCCGCCGCTGGCTCTGGTCCGCACTCTGGAGCGCACGGTTGTCCGTCGTCGGGTTCGCCCAGGTGGCGCGCCCGCCCTGATCGAAGGTCAGCGTTGCGTTAGGCAGGTTCACCAAGTCGCTGCTGCCGTTCCAGGCCAGCAGGGCATAGCCGTCGGCGCCATAGCTGCCGACCCAATTGCCCTGGGGGTACGCCCCGACGCTGACCTGAACCGAATCTCGTCCCTGATGGCCGTCTGCGTCGAACGCCGTTGCGGCCAGCACGTACGCGCCCGGCAGGAGCGGCGTCGTGTCCCAGCTGAAGGACCAGCCGTCCGCACCATTCGTGTCCGTCGCGACCGTGCTCCCGTTAACGGCGAACTCCACACGCACGACGCCGATGTCATCAGTGGCCGTCGCCGTCACGTTGACGATCCCGTTGACGAGGCCCGCGGGCGGGTTCGTGATCTGGACGGCGGGGGCGCCGATGGCTGCGCTCGCCGCCTGCGCGGCACGCAGCGCGTTTGGCATTGGCTCAGGGATTCCATCCGGATCGCCGGTCCAGGTTCCCTGGCCGGCACACCCGGACAGCCCGTCGGCACTCGCTGCCGCGCCGTTCGGGCACTCGCCCGTCGTGAGCAGCAAGTCGAGGGCCTGCGCAGCGGTCAGCGATCGATTGGCTGCGCGCATCAACGCCACGACCCCCGTGACGTGCGGCGTCGCCATGCTGGTCCCGTCGAGCGTCTGGTAGCCGCCGCCCGTCCACGTGGAATAGACCTGCACGCCCGGTGCGATGACGTCGACGGACGGCCCGTAGTCGCTGAAGAAGGCGAACGTGTCGTCGCACACCGTCCAGAAGAGGGTCAAGATGAACTGGCAGCCCGCCAGGCCACCCGGCTTGCCATCGAGGTCCGTGTAGCCGGAGACGCTGATCACCTCGGGGAATGCCGCTGGGACGAAGTCACCCGCATCGACGGCGTCGTTGCCCGCTCCAGCCACGAGGATGGCCCCGGAAGCACGTGCGCGGCAGATCGCGCCATGCAGCGGGTCGTCGGCGCAACTGCCCCACGACCGATGCTCACCCCAGCTCATGTTGACAACGTCGATGTTGTTGTTCGGGTTGGTGTCCGTGTTCAGCTCGGTGACGCGGTCGAGGGCGCACAGCGACAGGGTTTCGGACGAGTTGCCGGCGTCGTCGAACATCTTGATCGCGACCAGCGTCGCCTCGGGCGCGACTCCCACAACGCCGATGCCGTTCAGTGGCGCTGCCGCGGTTCCGGAGACGTGCGTCCCGTGCCCGTTGCCGTCCTGCGGCGGCAAGGCGGGGTTCAGGCAGTTCTTGCCAGATGCGGCGTCGATGTTCGCGACGAGGTCGGGGTGGGCGAGGTCGATGCCGGTGTCGAGGATCGCGATCCGGGCGCCGGCACCGCGATAGCCGGCCTGGTATGCGGAATCAGGAGGGTTGTTCGCCGTGGTCCAGGCATGGATCCGTCCGATCCCGTTCGGCGCGACCTCGGTCAGGTGGATCACACGGTCCGGAGTGACGGACGCGACGCGCTTGTTTTTCGCGAGGGCTGCGGCGGCCTTCGCCGAGCCTTTGAACTGGAAACCAGTCAGAGCATGCGTGTACGTGAGCCCGACGCTTCCGCCCGCGTCCTTTGACATGCGCGCGGCAAGGGCGACGTCCTGGCCACGTTTGAGGGTGACGATCCAGGAGCCCTTCGCAAGCACCCCGGTGCCTTGGGTCTGGAATTTCGGGGGATCCTTCGCGGCAACGGCTTCCGGGGCGAGCAGGGACGCGAAGACGAGTGCCACCATCGCGGTGGCGAGTCGCGTTCGACCCGGTCGCATTGCACCCTCCCGCCCGAAGCCCCTGACGGTCCTGCGCTGCGCGCGACTCGGAGATTAGCCGCCGATCTCAAGCCTCCGGACCGGCGATGGTCCTCCGCGTTGCGATGCTACACCGCACGCGAGTACCGGCAAGAGGGTGTCGGTCCGAGTAGTTCCGGTACGGGGAGGTGCGATGCCTCTGCCGTACCATTGCCCGCCCACCACGGGCATGGCTAGGCTGCCCTCGTGCTCCGACGCCACGGCTCCGAATTGCGCGCGTTGCTCGCCGTTGCGGACGGCGTTGTCGTGGTCAGCCTGCTCATGGCCCTGTCCTATTGGCGTTTCGGCCCGGACTGGCAGGCGTTGTGGCGCCAATCGCTCGGCGACCCGGCGCTGTTCGTCGGCCTGTATGCCGTGATCTGGGTCGCCGTCCTCGCGCTCAACGGCCTGTATCGTCCGCGTGCGCGGTGGTCGCTGCGATCCGAGGCGCGCGACGTGCTGCGGGCGACCGCGACCATGGTCGTCATCACGCTCAGCGTCCTCTTCCTGGCCCACCTGCCCGACGTCAGCCGCCTCTTCCTGCTCGTCCTCTTCCCGAGCCAGGCCGTCGCGACGATCGCGGTCCGCGGAGCCCTCCGGCTGGGCTTCGAGTCCCTCCGGGAACGCGGGTACAACGTCCGCTACGTCGTGATCGCGGGCGCCGGCCCACGAGGCCGAGCATTTGCCGAGCAGCTCGAAGCCCACCGAGTTCTCGGCCTGCGGGTCATTGGTTTCGTGGATGACGACGCGGATTTCGGCGGCGCCATCGCGCCACGCTGGGCGTACCTCGGCACGCTGGCAGACCTCGAAACGGTCCTCCACGAGCGCGTCGTCGACGAAGTCGCGATCTGCCTCCCGTTCAGGCACTGGGATCGGATCGACGCCATCGCGGCCCTCTGCGAAGAGGAGGGCAAGATCGTTCGTCTGCCGATGGATGCGCTCGAGCGGACGATCGCACGAGCTCGGCTGGAGGAGCTCGATGGGATCCCCGTCTTTTCTTTGGTCTCGGGTCCGGATCGGGTCGCGTCTCTCGCTGCCAAGCGTGCGATCGACATCGTCACCGCCGCTATCGGCCTCGTGATCCTGAGCCCGGTCCTGCTCGCGTGCGCGCTGGCCGTGTTCCTCGGTGATGGGCCACCGATCTTCTTCCGCCAGCGCCGCCTCGGGCTGCACGGCCGGCAGTTCACGATGCTGAAGTTGCGGACGATGACGCGTGACGCCGAGTCGGCGCGGCCGGCGTTGCAAGCGCAGAACGAGCTGACCGGGCACGCCTTCAAGGTCACGAACGACCCGCGGATCACGAGGGCTGGGCGTCTCCTGCGACGGTTCAGCTTCGACGAGCTGCCGCAGCTCTGGAACGTGCTGTGGGGCGATATGAGCCTCGTCGGACCCAGGCCTCCGCTGCCGGACGAGGTGGCTGAATACGATTTGTGGCACCGCCGACGCCTGTCGATGAAGCCTGGGATCACGGGTCTCTGGCAGGTCCGCGGGCGCAGGGACCCCGATTTCAACAACTGGGTGAGCGCCGATCTCGAATACATCGACCGCTGGTCCCTGATGCTGGATCTCAGGATCCTCGCGAGAACGATCCCCGCGGCGCTCCAAGGTCGGTGACCACCGAACGGGGGACCCTGCTCGCGACCGGAAGCGGCAGCTCGGCCGCGAAAGCCGTCGGGCTGACGACCGTCATCACGGCCCTGGTCTACGCCGTGACCCTCCTCCAACAGGTTCTGTATGCGCGGGCGCTGGGGGTTTCGGCAGATACCGATGCGCTCGGCGCGGCGCTCGCCTGGGCGGTTGGGACCACGGGGCTCGTGGGAACGACCCTGGCGACCGTCTACCTCCCGCGATTCGTGCGCGCGGCGCACGCCGGACCGGAGGCGATCGCGCTGCGCACACAGGCGACGACGATCGCGCTCGTCGTCGCAGCGGCACTGCTCGCCGTTACTGTCCTCGGCGCGCCGCTGGTGGCGACATTGCTCGCCCCGGGCGGTGACGCCGTCCGTCGGGAAACGCTCGCCGGTCTGCTCCGAATCTCTGCTCCGCTCGAGGTGACCTGGCCGCTCGTCTGGCTCGCACTCGGCGCTGCGAACGCGCGAGAGCGCTACGTGCTCGCCGCGGCCACGGCCATGCTCGCGCCGCTCCCAGTCATCGCCATCCTCTTGACTGGTTCGCCAAACGTGCAGCTCGTCGCGATCGCTTACGTCGGCGGCACAATCCTGCAGCTCGCCGCGCTGTGGGGGCTGGTACCTGCGTCGAGACCCGTGCTCGCACGGAGCGCCTCGCCCAGCCAGATCGCCGCGCGGGACCTCCTTTCGGTAGGGATCGTGTTCGCGCTCCTGTCGCTGATCCCGTTCGAGGTGCGCGGCCTGGCCTCGCTCCACGGCGTCGGCGCGATAGCGATCGCCGACTACGCGAGTCGCCTCGTCCTCGCGGGCCAGCAGGTCCTGCTCTCGGGGCTGCTCGCCGTGACCTTCACGCGTTGGAGTCGAAGCCCTGACGCTCCATCCGCGGCCGCCATCGACAGCGTCCAGCGAACCCTTGTCCTCGTTGGTTTCGTCGGCGTCGCGACGATCCTCGTGCTGCCTGTGGTTGCGGTCGACCTGACGCGGATCGTGCTCGGCGGGGGCAGATTCGGATCCGCGGATGCGGACGCGGTTGGGACGTTCGTCGCATGGATGGCGCCTGGGATCGCGGGCCACATGCTCCTCATGGTCGCCGTCCGAGCACTCTTCGCAGCTGATCGCATCGGGCCGCTCATCGCCGCGGCGACCGCGGCCGTCAGCATCACCCTGGTGGTTGGCGTCCTGGCCCAGGTGGTTTGGGGCCTCACTGGCGTCGCCGCCGGGTACTCGGCGGGCTACCTCGCCGCTGCGGCGGTCGCCGTGTGGGCGGCCAGGACCCAAACATCAAACGACGCCGCGCGCCGGTCGGAATCAGGTGCCTTCCCGATCCCGCCGCGCGACGCTTCGGTCCTGGCGCTCCACGAGGACGTCCGATGACGAGCGGACCACTATTGGTCACGGGCTGCGCCGGCTTCATCGGCAGCACACTCGTCGACCGCCTCCTTGTCGAGGGGCGCGATGTCGTGGGACTCGACGACTTCGAGCCCTTCTATGCCCGCGAAGCCAAACAACGGAACCTGGCCGTTGCGCTTGCCTCTGGCCAGTTCCGCTTCGCCGAGGTCGACACCAGGGACCGCGGCCAGCTCATGGGCTTCATCCGCGACACTCGCCCGGCCGTGATCGTCGACCTCGCGGCGCGCGCCGGCGTTCGCGACTCGCTCCGGGACCCCTGGCTCTACATCGACGTCAACGTCAACGGGGTGCAGAACACCCTGGCCGCCGCGGCCGAGGTGGGCGCGGACCTGGTCTTCGCTTCGTCCAGCTCGGTGTACGGCAACAACACGCCGGCTCCGTTTCGGGAGGAGGCGGGGATCCTTCGGCCGGTGTCGCCGTATGGTGCGACCAAGGTCGCGGGTGAGGCGCTGGTGGCCGCGCACCATGCCACGACCGGCCTGCCGGTCCGCGTCGCGCGACTGTTCACCGTCTACGGCCCGCGGCAGCGGCCGGACCTGGCGATCCACAAGTTCGCGGCGGCAATGCTCTCCGGGACCCCGATTCCGCTCTATGCAAACGGTGCCGGGACGCGCGACTACACGTATGTCGACGACATCGTCGACGGCCTGGTCAGGCTCGCGGACAGCGATGCGCCGGAGCTCACGGTGAACCTCGGAAGCGGGAGGCCGTACTCGACGTCCGATCTCGTCCGGCTGCTGGAGGCCGCGTTCGACCGACGCGCCACGATCGAGTCGATGCCGAAGCAACCGGGCGACGTGGATGCGACCTTTGCGGACATCGACCGTGCCCGGACGGCGCTCGGGTGGGAGCCCCGGATGTCGCTGGCGGAGGGACTCGCGCGTTTCCGAGACTGGTACTTGGACAACGCTGCGCACCGGCCGAATCGGGCCCCGGCGCCCTCCTGACGTTGGCCAACCGCGCGTCCGATGAGCGCGCAGCGAGGCCGAGCCGCGCTCGGGTCGCGGTCTGGGCGCTCATCGCGGCCGCGATCGTCTATGCGGTTGGTGCCGGCGGCGCTGGATCAAACGGCATCAACCAGACCTGGGGCCGGATCGCGGGCACCGCGGTCATCGTCGTCGCGCTCGCCGCCTGGCTGGTGGCCGCCGTGCGGAACCCATTCTGGCGTCCGAGGACTGCCCTGGCGTTCGGCTTCGCGGCTGCACTTGGATCGCTCGTCATCTCGCTCCTCGGCTCGGCCCAGCCCCGTGTCGGCTTCGACTACATCGGCTACGCGATCCTGCTCACCGGCGGATACCTCGTGATCCAGCGGCTCCTCGCGCATCCGTTCTACGGGCCTCGGCTCGGAACGCTGTCCGTTCTCCTGGGCATTGGCCTGTCCGGTATCTACATCGCGGTCGTTGCGTTCAAGTGGGTATTGCTTTGGGTACAGCTCGGGCGGGTCATCTCGCCACCGCTGCGGCCCGGGTTCGAGAGCCTCGGGCTCGGCGACCCGAGCGGCCTCGCGACGGTCCTGCTGCTCCTCTTCCTGGCCTCCGTCGCGCATCTGGGCCTGGGAACGACGTCGCGCCGCCGATTGGTGGTCACCCACGGCGTCCTGGCAGCAATCGCGATCTTCCTCACCGGATCGCGGAGCGCCTGGGTGGGTCTCGCGGCTGCGATCGCCATCGTCGGCTTGCTCTGGCTCGCCAGCCGTGCGCGGCGTGCAGAGTTGGTCTCGCTGGCTCGGTCGCGACCCGTGCAGCGCATGGCGCTCGTCTCGGCGGTGGCCGTTGCAATCGGTGCCGTAGTGTTCGCGCCGGGTGTGGCGAGCCGAATCGGCGAGCCGGCTGCCGACACGAGGACGGCCTTCGCGCACGCGAGCTTGGCTATGTTCGCGTCCGACCCATTGACCGGCGTTGGACCCGGCATGTGGACGGTCGAACGGATCCGGTTCACCCAGCCGCCCGACGTCGACTACTACATCCCGCATGCCCACAACCTGATCCTCCAAACGATGGCGGAACAGGGCCTGGTCGGCGCGGCCGCGGGACTGGTCGTCGCCGCGCTGCTGCTCCGGATGGTCGTCAGGGGCATGCGCTCGGGGGATCCGCTGTCTCGCCGACTCGCGTGGGCGACCCTCTTCGGCGGCGTCTATCTCGTGATCCATCAGTTGTTCGGGCTGTACGCAAACATGCCGGCGATCTGGCTGGCCTTCGCCCTCGTCGTTGCGCGGCTGGACGCGCTCCAAACGGGTGGCCAGCCATCACCCACGAACCGAGCGTTCGCGCCCCAGGCCGTCGCCCTGGTCGCGGCACTGGCGGGTGCGACGTTGTGGCTCGCGGCAAGCGAGCGCGCATCGCTGGTCAACGATGGGGCGGTGCAGGCTGCCGACGCGGGCGACTGGACGGCCGCCGAAGCCTCCGCGCGGACGGCGCTCGACGAGGACTCGCTGATGCCTCCGTACGTGTTCACCCTCGGCCTGACCGAGGCGCACACCGGCCAGCGCCAGCTGGCGCTGGCGCACCTCCAGGCGAGTGCTGAGATCGACGACTTCCCGATCGCCTGGCTCGACGTGGCGCGACTGGAGCTGGGCCTCGGTCATCGGGACCAGGCCAGATCGGCGCTCGCCGCGGCAATGCGACTCGGGGTACAGGAGCCGCTCCTGGCCTTCAACGCCAGCCTGATGTATGACGAGCTGGGTGAGCGGTCCCTCGCGGTGGCCGCGCTCGCGGCGGTCCTGCAGGAGGCTCCGAGCCTTGCGAGCGACCCTTGGTGGCAGACCACCGGTGACCGGAGCTTGCTGCACGACGCGATCGACGCCGCGCTGGCAGGCACGACCCCGGAGGTTGGCTACTTGCTCGCGCTCGAAGCTGGTCGACCGCAGGAAGCGACAGCGATTGTCGCCGCCATGCCCGCCATCGACCAGGAGGTCGCGAACCTCGTGGTCCGGGCCTGGGCCGGCGACAGCGCCGCCTTCGAGACCCTGCATGCGATGGCTGTTGGCAATCCGTTCGACCTATCAGCGGTTGCGCTCTGCCGTCGCCTGGCTCGGCACTCGGTCGACGAGCTCCACCTGGCGTCGCCATGGGTGTGCGACCGGGCGGGCAGCCCGGATAGCCCGGTCGTCATTCGAATCGGCGTCTCTGACTACGGCGAGTGGGCGCCCGTGCCAGGGCTTCCAGGTCCGGATTACTCGGTGCACGACATCTACGCCTACCGCCGGCTCGCGCCGCTCGGCAAGCTGGTTCCGGGCCTCATCGTAGTTGTCCCGCAGTTCAAGTGACCAGACAAGGCCGCGTCCTGTTCTGCACACTCGGCTATGAGCCGGGTCCGGTCGGTGGCGCCGAGCGGCAGGCAAGACTGCAGGCCGAAGAGCTCCAGCGTCGCGGTTGGATCGTTGACGTGGTGACCGCACGCGACCCCGGCACCAGCTCTGGAATCGTTGGCGGCGTCCGCGTGCGCCGGCTGCCGCGGATCAATCGGCGCCTCTTCAGGACGCTGACATACCTGCCGATGCTCGTTGCATGGATGCTGGCGAACCTCCGGAAATACGACCTCGTGCACGTCCACTTGGCGAACCTCCAGGCGGACGCGGCCGCGATCCCGGCTCGACTCTTACGTGTGCCGCTATACGCCAAGCTCGCCGCAGGCGGACCCCGTGGCGAGATCGCCAGGACGACTCCGGTGGCGTGGCTTACTCGACGTGTCGGCATTCGATGGGCGAGTCGCGCGCAAGCGACCTCCGCCGAGATCGTGGAGGGCCTCCGCGCAATCGGCGTCCCCGAGGCCCGTATCGTCCGAATCCCGAACGGCCTGGCAGACTCGGCGTACCGGCCCGCCACGACCAAGGAGCGCAAGCGGCTCCGCCGCAAGCTCGGCTTGCCGGAGGGCCGGGTCCTCGTGCTCTACGCCGGCCGCTTCGCCAACTACAAGGGCGTACGCGATCTGGCGCAGGCCTGGGCGGGCCTGAGGCGCGCGGAACCCGCCACCCTCGTCTTCGTCGGCGCGCCCGCGATCGACGACCCGGTCGAGATCCCGCCGGGGACCGACACGATCGTCCATCCTTGGACGGATCGCGTCGTTGAGTACCTCCAGGCCTGTGACATCTATGCCCATCCATCGCACGCTGACGGCATGCCGAACTCGCTCCTGGAGGCGATGGCCGCCGGGCTCGCCTGCGTCGCGACACGCGTCGCCGCGGTGCCGGAGATGATCGAGGACGGCCGCAGCGGCCTCCTGGTCGACGTCGGCGATGCCAAGGCGCTGCGTGCGGCCCTCACCCGCCTCATCGATGACAAGGAGCTCCGAGCGCGCCTGGGCAAGGCGGCGGCCAAGGAGGTCTTGCAGCGCTACCGAATCGGCTCGGTCGTCGATCAGATCGAAGCCGTCTACCTCGACCTCCTCGGCGAGGCGGACGCCTGATGTGCGGGATCGCGGGCCTCGTCGCCTTCGACGAGCAGCCCTCCCTCGCGATCGTGGAGGCGATGAGCGCCACCATCCGGCATCGGGGTCCCGACGAGGACGGCATCGAGCGCATCGACGATACGTGTGTCCTTGCTACCCGCCGGCTGAGCATCCTCGACATCGCGGGCGGCCACCAGCCCATGTGGGACGAGGGCGAGCGGCAATGCCTCGTCTTCAACGGCGAGATCTACAACCCTGCCGAGCTCCGCTCGCGGCTCGTCGGTCTCGGGCACAGGTTCCTCCCCGACCACTCAGACACGGAACCACCCCTCCACGGCGTCGAGGGGTGGGGGCCGGGCCA
>CAYXVP010000024.1:0-14675 GCA_964468305.1 uncultured Anaerolinea sp.
CGGGTGCTGCCGGACCCCGAGGCGACGTCGCAGGCGGCCGCGGAGGCGATCGCCGACGCCCTCGCGGACGCGGTGGCGCGGCGTGGCCGTGCCGACTGGGCGACCACGGGCGGCTCGACGCCGGTCGGCATCTACCGCACGCTTGCCGTCGCGCCGCTCCGCGACCGGATTCCGTGGTCCGCCGTGCACGTCTGGTGGGGCGACGACCGCTACGTGCCCCGAGACCACCCGCTGTCGAACGTGGTCCTGCTCGACCAGGTGCTCGTCTCGGCCGCCGCGCGGGCGGGCCTGTCGGGGACCGGCGAGTACGGCGTCGACGTCGATCTCGGTGCGGAGCCCGGCGTTCCTCTCCCGGCCGGGAACATCCACGCGCCCCGGATGAACGACGCGATCGGCCTCGCCGCCGGCCCCGAATGGGCAGCCGAGGAGTACGGCGACCGGCTCCGCGATGCGGGACTGCCGGCGTCGAACCGCGGCGTACCGATCTTCGACGTCATGCTCGTCGGCATCGGATCGGACGGGCACGTCATGTCGGTGTTCCCCGGCTCGAGCCTGTTCGACACGGCGGCGTGGGTCGCCGCGGTCCCCGCGCCGACGCATATCGAACCGCACGTCGCGCGCATCAGCTGCAACCCCGCCGTCCTGGAGGCGGCACGCATGCCCATCCTCGTCGCGCACGGGGCCGGCAAGGCCGAGGTCCTGGCCGCAGTGCTCGGCGAGGCGCGGGATGTCCGGCGCTGGCCGGGCCAGCTCGCACGGCGTAGCGGCGCAACCTGGTTCCTCGATCGGGCGGCCGCGGCGAACCTGCCGCAGTCGCCGCAGGGGTGAGCGAACCGGCCGGTCCGTTCCAGGAGCGCCCGCGCCGGTACCGTTCCGGCACTGATGGCGTCGAGCTGGCGGTCTTCGAGGTCATCCAGGCACACCCATCGAGGGTCGCCGTGCGGCCGCCGCTCCTGCTCGTTCACGGCGCGACCGCGGACCACACCACCTGGCGTACGGTCGGGCCGCCGTTCGCCGTAACCCGACCGGTGTTCGCGCTGGATCGCCGCGGTCGCGGCGCGTCCGGCGACGCGGCGGAGTACGCCATCGAGCGGGAGTACGAGGACCTGGCCGCCGTGGCGGAGGCGCTCGCCACCGACCAGGGCAGCCCGTCCGTGGACGTCGTCGGCCACTCGTATGGCGGCCGCTGCGCGCTCGGGGCGAGCCTCCTGACCCCGCGCATCCGGCGCGTCGTCGTCTATGAGGGCAGCCCGGTCCCGGCGGGCACGTCGTATCGGCCCGCCGGACTCGTCCAGGCGGTCCGCCAAGCGCTCGATCGCGGCGCGAACGAGGAGGCGCTCACGACGTTCCTCGCCGGCATCGTGGGCATGTCCGAGGCGGAGCTGGACGCGTACCGCGCGAATCCCGTGTGGCCGGCCCGCGTCGCCGCAGCCCGCACGATCCTCCGTGAGGTCGAGGCCGAGTCGGGCGCGGGCGCGTCGCTCGAGACGCTCGGGGGCGTCAGCGTGCCCGTGCTGCTCCTTCTCGGCTCGACCAGCCGATCGCCGTTCCGAGTCGGGACGGACGCCCTGGCCGCCCGCCTCGCGGACGCCGAGGTTCGTGTCATCGAGGGCGCGGCGCACGCCGCCCACCATACCCACCCGGATGCGTTCGTGGCGACGGTGCTGGCGTTCCTGGACGCGCCCTGACCTATCCTCCCGCGGGAGGCAGGGGTGGCGATCCAGACCGAGCCCATCGACCAGCTCCGAGCGCGGTTCCGCGGCGACGTCCTGCCGCCGGGCGATCCCGCCTACGACGAACGCCGCCGCACGTTCAACGCGATGCTCGACCGGCGGCCGCGGGCCATCGCGCGGCCCGTCGACTCGGCCGACGTCGTCGAGGCGGTCCGCTGGGCGGCGGCGCACGATCTGCCGATCTCGATCCGTGGCGGCGGCCACAGCGTGGCCGGGCACGCGGTCGGCCAGGATTCGCTGATGCTCGACCTCGAGCGCCTGCGCCTGGTGACCGTCGATCCGGACCGGAGGGTCGCTGAAGTCGGCGGTGGCGCGATGCTCGAGGACCTCGATCGCCCCACGACCGCGCTCGGCCTGGCTGCGCCATCCGGCACCTACTTCGACACGGGCGTCGCGGGCCTGACGCTGACCGGCGGTATCGGTTACCTCCTGGGTGTGGCGGGATTCGCCTGCGACGCCCTGGTCGGAGCGGAGCTCGTCACCGCGACCGGCGAGGTCATCCAGGTGGATTCGGGGTCCGACCCCGAGCTGCTGTGGGCACTGCGCGGCGGTGGCGGCAACTTCGGCGTCGTCACCAGGCTTCGACACTCGCTGATCCCGCTCGGCGGCGCCTATGGCGGCCGGATGCGGTTCGAGGGCGGCTCCGTTCGAGACGCGCTGCGGCTGCTGTTCGAGCTGCAATCCGAGTCGGCGAGCGACGAGCTGACCCTGCAGGCCATCTTGTGGCGCGATGCCGAGCGCGGCATCGTGCTCAGCATCCTCGGACTGTGGATCGGCGCGGCCGAGATGGGACCGCGGATGTTCGCGCCACTTCGCGCGCTTCGAGGACGCTACTTCGACAGCATCCGGCCAACCTCCTACCTCGACATGCAACTACTCTCCGAGCGCATGGGGCCGAAATTCCGCCACTACTGGAAGGGCCACTTCGTACGCGACGTCGGGCCTGATCTACAGGAACTGATCCTCGAACGGCAGGCATCCGGGGTCGCCGACTGCGAGTTCCTCATCGAGCCGATCCACGGGATGGCACACCGGATCCCCGCGACCCATGCGGCGTTCGGAAGCCGCGCCGCGGCGGCCAACGTCTCGGCGCTCGGCATCTGGACGGACGCGGCGGACGACGACGCGGCGATCGCGTGGGTCCGCGGGGCGGCGGACGCCCTCGAGCCGTGGTCACTGCGCGGCGGCGGCTACCTCAACTACGCCCCCGACGACGAGCCGCCCAGCCGCATCGCCCAGGCCTTCGGCGACGAGGCGTACGCCCGCCTGCGGGCGGTCAAACGGCGCCTCGACCCGGAGAACCGGTTTCGCTTCAACGCCAACATCCCGCCTGCCTGACCGGGCCCTTGAGTGGGGTCCCTATGCTGTCGGCGTGACCCAGGAGGAGGGTGACGTAGATCCCGTGCCGGCAGTAACGGAACCCAGCGCTGGAGAGGCGCCCCGCACGTGCGCGTGGTGTGGCACCGCTGCTGCCTCGCCCGAGGCGACGTCGTGCAGCAATTGCGGGGCTGCG
Organism: uncultured Anaerolinea sp.; assembly: GCA_964468305.1. Taxonomy (GTDB): domain Bacteria; phylum Chloroflexota; class Limnocylindria; order Limnocylindrales; family CSP1-4; genus UBA5189. The sequence goes on from CAYXVP010000024.1 coordinate 3,247, forward strand.
CTGGCCCAGCGCGAGTCCATCGGCGATCTCGCGATCCCCGGCCTGACGGCGGTCGACGCGGCCCTCCAGGACTACGACAAGCGGCCCCTGCGCCTGCGCGGCCCCAGCCCGAGCCAGGGCATGGCGCCGGCATTGATCGTCGGGGCGATGGCCGGCGGGCCGATCGGGCTTGCGGCGATCGGCGGCGTCGCGGCGGTTGCGGCCGCCGAGTTCCTCGGAACGCGTCCGGGCCGAGCGGGCGGATCGCTGGAGAGCGTCGGGAAGCCGAGCGAGGTCGCGTTACAGGCGATCGCCCAGCTCGGCGACGCCGACGCGGGAACGGCGAGTCGGTCGGATCCGGGGCCGGTCGCGGCAGTCGCCGCGGACGACGGACGGTCCATCTGGCGCGACCTGCCGGCATCGGCTGACGACACCCCGGCAGGGCCGGACACGGACGCGGAGGGAGCCACCGATGGCAGCTGACGGCAAGATCGAGGCGCTGCGGTCGGTAGCGCTGTTCGGCGACCTTCGGCAGCGCGATCTCGAGCAGGTCGCGAAGCTCACCGATGAGGTCGATCTGCCCGCCGGCTACGTTCTGATGCGCGAAGGCGAGAACGCCAACCAGGCGTTCATCATCGCCTCCGGCGAGGCGCGTGTGGAGCGCGGCGGGCGGGAGATCGCCACGGTGGGGCCCGGCGAAGTCCTCGGCGAGATGGCCCTTGTCGCGGAGGGTCCGCGGGGCGCGACGGCGACACTGACCAAGCCGTCGCACCTGTTCGTGCTCGGGCACCGCGAGTTCCACTCGCTGATGGAGACCCAGCCGACCGTCCGGGATTGCGTCCTGAACGAGGTCGCTCGGCGGCTCCGCAATCTGGAGCCCGAGAAGGCGCACTGACCCCCGGGGCCGCGGCAACGAGCCGCGGCTACCATCCCGGACATGAGCCCAGTCATGACCGACGAGCGGCCCTACTCCCCGGGCCTCGAGGGGGTGGTTGCGGCCGAGACGGGCCTCGGCTACGTCGACGGCGAGCGGGGGCGGCTGCTGTATCGGGGCTACCGAATCGGCGACCTCGTTGAGCATGGAACCTATCCCGCCGTCGCCAACCTGCTCTGGACCGGGGACTGGGACGCCGGGCATCGCCTGGCAACGGGCGAGCTGCCCGAGGGCGTCCTGAAGACGCTCCGTGCCCTGCCCGCGACTGCCAAGCCAATGGACGCGCTGCGAACCGCGGTGTCCGCGTGGGGCGCGACGCGGGAGCTGGCCTGGCCGCCCACGGCCGAGCAGGCTCGTGCCCTGACCGCGTTCTCGCCCTCGGCTTTGGCCGCATTCGCCCGCATTCGCGGCGGCCACGAGCCGATCGCCCCGGACCCGAGCCTGAACCTCGTTGAGGGCTTCCTGTACCAGCTGAACGGGACCCGTCCGGACGCCGGCACGGCACGCGCGCTCGACGCGTATTTCGTCGTCGGCGCCGAGCACGGCCTGAACGCCTCGACCTTCACGGCACGGGTGATCACCTCGACCCGGAGCGACCTCGCGTCGGCGGTGGCCGGCGCCATCGGCGCGCTGAAGGGCCCGCTGCATGGCGGCGCCCCGTCCGAGGTCGTGGAGCAGATTCACCAGGTCGGCTCCGTCGAGCGCGCGGAGCGGTGGGTCAACGAGACGCTCGACAGAGGCGAGCGGCTGATGGGCTTCGGCCATCGCGTCTACCGCGCCTACGACCCGCGCGCCGCCGCGCTGCGCAAGGTCGCCGAGTCGATGGAGCATCCGCCGGAGTGGCTCGCCCTCGCCACCGCCGTGGAGGACGTGGCGCTCAAGGTCCTCGCGGAGCGCCACCCGGAGCGGGCGCTCAAGACGAACGTCGAGTTCTACGCCGCGCCGGTCCTGATGGGCGTCGGCCTCACGCCGGATCTCTTCCCGGCCACGTTCGCGTTGGCGCGACACGCCGGCTGGACGGCGCACGTGCTCGAGCAGGCCGCAGACAACCGGCTGATCCGGCCGGACGCGCGCTACATCGGGCCGCCGGAGCGCGACCTCCCGAGCTGAGGCGCGACCTCCCGAGCTCAGGCGCGCGCGCCGCTCGGCGGCGCGGCCCGCGATCCAACCGTTCCCAGCCGGTCGTAGATTCCCACCGGGAAGGAGGCCGCCGTTGCTTGCCCGCATGCTCGTGCGACTGATGGACGCGCAGGGCTTTTGGACGAGGCCGCTCGGCGACCTCGCCTTCCGATTCCTGCACTGGCTCTTCGGCCTGATGCCGGCCATCCGCGATCTGCTCATCGGCCGCTGGCTTGGCCACCCGCTGCACGCGGTGCTCACCGACGCACCGATCGGGATCCTGTTCCTGGTGATCGTGTTCGACGTCCTCGGCAACCAGGGCGCTGCGACGGTCACACTGGCGGTCGGCGTCCTGGCGATGCTCGCGGCGGCCCTGGCCGGGTTCGCCGACTACGCCGACACCGACGGCAAGGCTCGCGAGCGGGCGACCCTCCACTCATCGCTCATGCTGCTCGCCCTGCTCGGCTACCTCATCTCGCTCGCGCTTCGGCTGGGGAGCAATCCGGCTCCGTCGGGCGGCGGCGTCCTTTTGTCCGTGCTGAGCTTCCTGGTCCTCTCCGCCGCCGCGTACGTGGGCGGCGACGTCGTCTACGTGCTCGGCAACATGGTCAACCGGCATGCGTTCCGGGGCGCCGGGACGAAGTGGATTGCGCTGGAGCCGGCCGAGCTCGCCGGTGACGAGATCCCGGAAGGCCGGCTTGTGAAGGCGAAGCTCGACATCAACCAGCTCGTGCTCGTCCGCCAGGGCGAGCAGATCCTCGCCCTGCACGACACCTGCGCGCACGCAGGCGGTCCCCTGAACGAGGGCCGGCTGATCGACGGTCGCCTGGTGGAGTGCCCGTGGCACGCCTCGCGCTACCGCCTCTCCGACGGGCTCGTCGTCCAGGGCCCATCCGTCTACGACCAGCCGAGCTACGAAGTCCGTCGCCGCGAGGGCGGCGGCTGGGAGGCGCGTCGGCGCGCCTGACCGGCCCGCGCACAATCTCGCCGAGATGGTGATCGAGCTGCCGGAGCCCAGTCTGGTCGTGCTCGTCGGCGCGGCCGGCGCGGGCAAGAGCACGCTCGCGGCGCGCTGGTTCGCGCCGGACGAGGTCCTGTCCTCCGATGCCCATCGCGCCCTGATCAGCGGCGATGAGAGCGACCAGGGGGTGACGAGGACGGCCTTCGCGATCCTCTACCGTCGACTCTCGCGGCGGATGGCCGAGCGCCGAACCACGGTCGTCGATGCGACCAACGTGACCTCGTTCGCTCGGCGCGCCCTCGTTCGCCGGGCAGCTGCGCAGGGGATTCCGGCGGTGGCGATCGTGCTCGACCTCCCGGCTCGGCTCGTCCTCGCCCGCAACAGGACGAGAGCCGGGCGCATGGTTCCCGACGCTGCCGTCCGCCGCCAGCTCGAGGAGCTGGCGCGCTCGCTGCGCCGGGGCGAGCTCGTGTCGGACGGCTTCGCCGCCGTCCACCGCATTCGAACGGCCGCCGAGCTCGATGGCGCGCGGCTGGCCCGGGCCGGGCGCGTGGAGGCCTAGACCGACGACCCCCCGGCGATGAGCGCCACCGCCACGCCGGCGGCGAGGATCCCGGCCGCGTGCGCCGGGGTCACTCGTTCTCGGAGCAGCACGGCGGCGAGGATCGTCGTCACGACCGGATAGAGCGAGGCAAGGATCGAGGCGATTGCCAGCGGGCCGATCGCGATGGCCATGAGGTACGCGCCCGTGGCCGACAAGTCCATGACGCCGACGCCCACCGTCGCCGGCCAGACCCGGCGAGGGACCCGCCACTCCCGGCGGCGCACGGCGATCCAGAACGCCACGGTCAGCACCGAGGCGATGCGGATCAGGATGATCGGTGACAGGACGAGCCCGTCATCGAGCTGGGCCACGTCGATGGTGAACAGGCCGAAGAGCGTGCCGGCGCCGAGTGCGTAGGCGAGCCCGCTCGGCCCTCCCCCAGGCGCTTCCGGCGACCGCGAGATGAGGATGACGCTCAGGGCCGCGGCACCGATGCCCACGATCGCCAGGATCGACGGCACGCCCTCCGTGACGAACCCGAACGCGAGCGGGATCGTCGCGGTGAGCACGGCGGCGACCGGGGCCACGACGCCCATCCGCCCGACACTCAGTCCGCGATAGAGCAGGGCGAGGCCTGAGGCGCCGAGAACCCCACCGACGATCGAGATCACGACGTCCGCCGGGCGCATCGCAGGCTCCGATACGAGGAGGAGGACAGGGGCGCCGACGAACAGGCTCGCCACCTGGCTTCCGAGCAGCACGCCGAGGACTGGCGCACGGCGGCTCGTCAGGCCACCGCCGAAGTCGCCGATCCCCCAGCCCACCGAGGCGAGGAGGCCGAGGGCGACGACGGTCAGCGTCGGTGGGAGGGGGAGGCTGGGCACGCCTCTATCATCGCGGCTGCCCATGACTCGCGCCGCACCAGCTCCCGCTCGACTCGGCGCCGCGATCCTGGCCGCGGCCGCCTGGCTGGTCGGCCCGGCGCTGGTCGCCGCGATCACGCTGCCGCCGACGCAGGCGGGCATCTACGTCTACGACTTCGCCCGGATCTGGTCCGGCCCGACGGTCCAGCAGGCGCAGGCGATCGCGACGGCGATCCGGGAGCGGACGCAGGCGCAGCTCGCGATCGTGTCCTGGCCGAGCGACGACACGGCCGTCTCGACCGCGACGGCGGAGGCGGATGCGCGGACGATCATGGACACCTGGGGCGTCGGCCGCCGCGGCGTCGACGATGGCCTGGTGGTGCTGTTCGACATGAACGCCGGCAGCCAGCAGCACGGCCAGATCTTCGTCTACGCGGGGCGCGGCTACCGCGAGAGCTATCTCGACATCGACGAGGCGGCCTCGGTCGTCAACGACGCGATGCTGCCGAGGGCCAAGGACGGCAATCTCGACGCCGCGCTGCTCGACGGCCTCGCGCGGATCGACCACGTCACCCAGGCGGGTGGCAACCCGGATCGAGCTGGGCAGGCCGTGCTCAACGCGTTGCTCGCCGCGCTCGTCGTCGGACTCGCCGCCATCGTGTTCGGGCTCTTCCTGCGGACATGGTGGGAGCGCGGCCGCGATGCGCGGGTCCCGTTGATCGATGACTCGGTGCTGCTGCCCGGCCCGCCACCCGCCCTCACCCCGGCCCTCGCGACCGTGCTCCGGGAGGACAGGGTCACGAAGGACGCGTTCACGTCCGGGCTCGTCGACCTCGGCCACCGCGGGCTCGTCACGTTCCAGGAAAGCGCCGGCGTCTTCGGTCTTGGGAAGCATGTCGACCTTGTCGTCCCCGACAGGCCGCTGGTCGACCCCGGCTCGCTCGAGGCGCGCCGCAGGCCGCTGGGCGACGCGGAAGGCCGGCTCGCCGAGAGTGTCCGGGCACGGTCGACCGACGGGGTGCTGAGCGCCGCGACGCTCAAGGCGGGCACCGGCGCCAAGCTGTGGGAAGCATTCAGGAAGGACACCGGAGCGGCGGCGAAGGCGGCGGGCTACTTCCGGGACGACCCCAACAGCATCACCGGCCGCTGGCTCGGGATCGGCATCGGGCTCGTCGTGGCGGTCGTCGTCTTCGGGTTCCTGTTTGCCTTCGACACCGGCGGCGGCGGCTCGAACCTGTTCCGGCCGGGTCGCGGCTTCCTGGCCCTGCCGATCGTCATGGCTGGCGTCGGCGGTCTCGCGATCGCCGTCCTGAGCGGCCGGCTGGCGGCCCGGACGGAGGACGGCGCGCGCACCCTCGCGATGGCCCTCGCCTACAGGAACACCCTCAAGCTCGAGATGGCCGCCTCGCAGAACGTCACCGAGGCGGTCGAGAAGACGCGCTCGCGGCTGCCCTGGATCACGACTCCGGACCTGCTCACGGTGTGGGCGGTGGCGTTCGGGCTCAAGGACGAGATCGATGGCCTGATCAAGCAGACGTTCGCCCAGGCCCAGGCGGCGGGAGTTGCCGCGTGGTCGCCGGCGTGGTACTCGGGAGCGTCGATCTCCAGCGTGTCGAACATGGTCGGCTCGATCAGCACCACCGCGGTGTCGTCGTCCGGCTCGGGCTACGGCGGCGGCGGGGGTGGCGGCGGCGGAGGCGCCGGCGGCGGCGGCGACGCGCCCGAGGCTAATGCGGCTCGCCCGCGGCGTCGCGACCTGCGCCGGCTTCCCTCACGCACGTTTAGGTGCGCTCGGTCGCCGGCTCGCTCGCTCCTTGCGCTCGACCCGCCTGAGCCTCAGGCGTAGTTCCGCCTAGGAACCAGCTGCCACGGGCTCGGCCGGCGTCATCTCGCGCGGACCCGTCAGCACCCGGACCGCGTCCGCGGCGCCGTCGTATCGGTCCGACGTCGTCAGGTAGATCACCTGGAAGTCGGCGCTGACGTCGCGCAGCAGCTCGAGCGCCCGCTTGGCTCGCTCGTCGTCGAGGGTCACGAACGGATCGTCGAGCACGAGCGGCGGGCGGCGATCGCCGGTCACGAGACGAACGAGGCCGATGCGGGCCGCGAGGTAGACAGTGTCCAGCGTGCCCTGGCTGAGCTGGGACGCGTCGACCCAGTCGCCCCGCTCCGGCGCGAAGACCTTGAGCGAGAGATCCTGGTCGTCGACCTTCACCCGCCGGTACCGACCGGCGGTCACGCGCTCGATGTCGCCCACCATGCGCCGCTCGAGGTAGCGGGTCGCGGTCCGGATCGTCGTCCGCTCCGCGGCGTCCAGCGCCTTGAGCGTCGCCTCGTACACGCGGGCACGGCGCTGAAGCAGATCGAGCTGCTCGGCCCACCGGGCGGCCTGCTCGGCGTGGCCGGCGACCTCTTCGGCATCGACCGCGTTCTGCTCCACCCTGGCCTTCGCCTGCGCCTCGCTGTCACGGGCAAGACCGAGGGCGCGGTCCGCGTCGGTGACGGCGACCTCGAGCCGCTCGCGCGCCCGTGGCTCGCGCGCAATCGGGCCGAGCTGCTCGAGCGCGCCCGTCTTCTGCTCGACGTCGAGGGCCGCCTTGTCACGCAGGTCGGGGAGCGTCTCGGTCGGCTCGCGGCCGACGAGGCCCTCGAGCTGGGCGCGCAGCCGGAGGATCTGGCCGATGTGCGCCTCCTCGGCCGCGACGAGCGCCTCCACGGCGGCGAGATCCGGCAGCTCCAGCGCGGCTAGGAGGTTGGTCAGGGTGACCTCCTCCATCTGCAGCTCCTGCTCGAGCATCGAGCGTCCCCGAAGCCGTCGCTCGATCTCCTGCGAGCGCATGTCCTTGTTCTTGCGAACGTCCTGGGCGCGGATCCGCTGCCGCCGGCCGACGACGGCGAAGATGGCGCCGACGAGCACGAGGAGCCCCGCCAGGACCCCGGCGCCGGGGAGGTCCAGGCCGCTGCCGATACTGATCGTTGGCAGCAGCCGCGGCAGGACCTTGAGCTGGTCGCCGATGGTGATCGCGACGCCGCCGAGGATCAGCAGCACAGCGACGATCGCCGTCGGGCGCCAGGCGCGCGGCGTCGGCACCTTGATCTCGAACTGGACCTCGACCTCACCGGCGAGCGCGGACTTGACCTCGCGAATCCGCATGTCCGCTGCGCGAACCTTCGTGAGCGCCTCGCGCAGCGCCGGGAGGCCGTTCGACGACGGATGCGAGGCCTCGAGCTCATCGACCTGCTTGCTCACCTCAACCGCGGTGCTGTACCGCTCGAAGCGCTCCTTGGCCTGCTCGCGTTCCGACACGAGGCGCTCCGCCAGCCGCGCCTTCTCCAGCATCGAGCGCTGCTCGTTCAGCTCGGCTTCCGCGGCGGCCCGGTCGTCCCGCGACTGAGCGAGCGCATCGCGGTCCTGCTCGAGCTGCTCGAGCGCGGCCTCGCCGTTGCGCTGTGCGGCCGTCTCAGTGGCGAGATCCGCCTCGGCCGCCTTCAGCTGGCCGGGGTTCTTGTCGCCCTTCGCGTTCAGGATCTGGATGGCCCGCTCGAGCTTGCGCCGGGCGCGGCTCGTTCCCCGATCGCCGCCCGAGATCGAGGCCTGGAGGCGGTCGCGGAGCGCGGCCTCGTCGCGCGCCAGTCCGTCGAGCTCGTGGTGTCGAACCGACGCGGTCGAGCGGAAGAAGGCCTCGCTGGGGATGCCGGTCAGATCGGCCAGCACCTCGTCGGCGCGGGTGGGGTCGGTGATCGTCTCGCCGTCCGCCTCCAGCCTGACCGTCCCCTTGTTGCCGCGGAACGCCTTTTCGAGCGAGCCCTTCTGGACGCCGTCCAGGTCGTCCTGCTCGAACTCGAGCCGGACCCACGGCCGTTCATCGTCGCCCGTGTTCCACGAGCGCATGCCGTCCATGTCGCCAGAGCCCGAGGTGACGCGGCGCGTGAGCGCCAGCTCGAGGGCCCGCTGGATGGTCGATTTGCCCGACTCGTTGGGGCCGCGGACCACCGTCAGGCCCGGAGCGAGCGGGAGATCCAGGTCGGCGTGGCGCCTGACGTTTCGGAGCTGCAGCCGGGTGATCCTCACAGCGTCAGCTCCGCGCCGGAGAGCAGCAACCGGCCGAGGCGCAGCGCATCGCGCAGCTCGTTCGCGGCCGGGTCGTCGTCGGCGGCCTCCAGCTCGGCGATCTGCGCCTCGAGGTCGCGCACGAAGGCGCCCAGCACCGTGTCCGGCGACGCCACCGGTCCCTCGGGCAGCGGCGAGACGGCCTTATCCCGGATGCGCAGCTTGAGGAACCTGTCGGCGAGCTCCGACTCGACCTCCTCGACGCGCACATCCAGTTCGTCCGGCCGAACGCCGATGAGCTCGACGTCGAGCATGAGATCCGGGTCTGCCCGCTCGGTGAGCTGCTTCACGAGGCCCGGCTGGGAGCCGACTGCCGCCGCATCAAGCTGGATCCTCTCGAAGCGGGTCCTGCCGACCTTGCGCTCCTCGACCATGACGTGCTTCTTGCCGTCCGTCGAGTCGAGGGTCACCAGCAGCACGTTTCCGGCGCGGTCCTGGTCCAGCGCCACCGGCTCGGGGGCGCCGGAATAGGCGTAGCTGGTCTTGCCGGCGCGACCCTTCGAGGTCGAGTGCCAGTGCCCGAGGGCGAGGTAGTCGAAGTGGCTGGCTTCGATCTCGCTGTTGGTGATGACCACGTCGTCGCCGTCGGTCTTGCCCTCGATCGCGAGCGCCGCGTGGAGCAGCCCGATCTGCCACGTCGCCCGCTCGTCCTTCGCCGCGTCGAAGTCAAGCAGCGGCGAATGCGGCACCCGCTTCGTCGGGAAGCACTGGCCGTGCACGACCACGTCGAGCGGCCGCAGGTAGACGTCCGGGTGGTCCGGGTCCAGGACCGTCACGAAGTCCGAGCCGACCGCGCCGGCGAGGGCCGGCAGGTCGTAGGCGCGGTAGATCGACGCCCGATCGAACACGTCGTGAGTGCCCGGCGCGATCACGATCCGGATGCGGGCTTCGACCAGTCGCTTCAGCTGCGCGGCCGCGCGCTCGACCGATCGCCGCGGCTGGACGTTCGAATCGAACAGGTCGCCGGCAATCAGTACGAGATCGACCTTCTCGGCGAGGGCGAGATCAATCGCCGCCACGAACGCCGCGAACTGCCGCTCCCGCTGCGTCGCGGCCCGATCCCCGAGGTCCGCGTGCCGCGCCCCGAGGTGGACGTCGGCGGTGTGGAGCAGTCGCAGCATGCCCTGTGAGCGCCCTCCACCAACGCGCCCCGACATCCTGGCTCAGCCCGGCGAGCGAGGCGCCCCCAATTGCTCCCCGCTCGCCTGGGCGAACGGTCGCAGGCAATTGTGACAGGTCGACTGGCACGCCTCGACCGGCTGCCGGAACCTTCCGCCGATCCCGTGTATCCTTCGGCCGCATTCACCCGGTGCGCCCCGACCAAGGGACTCCAGATCGGCACCAAGGGTCGCGCGGCGCCGGCTCACAGCCGCTTCCGCGTTGCCGACGGTTCCCTCCGGTGCGCCACGAAGAACAGACAACGCGCCCCGGAGGATCTCGTGACCTACGCCGATCGAACCCTCACCTGTGTCGACTGTGGCTCCGAATTCATCCATTCCGCCGACGACCAGCGCTACTACGCCGAGAAGGGGTTCGCCTCTGAGCCCAAGCGCTGCGTGAGCTGCCGCGCCAGCCGGCGCGCCGCCCGCGACAGCGGCTACTCCGCGTCCGACCTCGGTGGCCCTCGCGGCTACGAGCGTAGCGCGCCGACGCGCGAGTACTTCGCGGTCCTCTGCTCCGAGTGCGGCAATCAGGCCCAGGTGCCCTTCCGCCCGCGGATGGATCGGCCGGTCTACTGCTCCGATTGCTTCCGCAAGGCGCATCCCGACTGAGTCGCGCGCGGTCCCCGCGGCCGCGCCCCCGATAGACTCGCGCCGATGACCACGGCACAGCGCGGGACCCTGGCCGCGGCCATCCTCGGCTCCGCCATCGTCTTCCTCGACGGGACGTTCGTCTTCCTGGCCCTGCCCCGGATCGGCGAGCAGCTCCCGAGCACCGTGCTCGGCCGGCTCGAGGGCCAGACCTACGTCACCTCGGGCTACCTCGCGACCCTCGCCGCGTTCCTCGTCCTCGCCGGCGCCCTCGGCGACTACTACGGCCGGCGCCGGATGTTCGTCATCGGGCTCATCGGCTTCGGCCTGACATCCATCCTGTGCGGCTTCGCCCCGAACATGGAGCTCCTCGTCGCCGGCCGCATCCTCCAGGGCATCGCCGGTTCGCTGCTCGTCCCGGGCTCGCTGGCGATCATCACCAGCACGTTCGAGGGCGCCGCCCGCGCCCGGGCGTTCGGGCTGTGGGCGGCAGTGACGGCGGCGCTGACGACATTCGGGCCGCCGATCGGCGGCATCGCCGTCGACACGCTCGGTTGGCGCGCCCTGTTCCTCGTCAACGCACCGCTGGTCGTCGGGGCCGTCTGGCTGGCAAGGCGCTACATGGCCGAATCACGCGATGAGACGGCGACGGCCCACTTCGACTGGCTGGGCGCGATCGTCGCCGCCCTGGCGGTCGGCGGGCTCGCGTTCGGCTTCACCCGCAGCCAACAGCAGCAGTGGCATGACCCGGTCGGGTTCGCTGCGCTCGGAGTCGGTGTCGTTGCGCTGATCGCCTTCCCGATCCTCATGGCGACCCGGCCGCCCCCGCCCGTTCCCCCCGGGCCGTTCCGGAACCGGGGCGTCACCGGGGTGGCGGGGGCAAAACTGCCGGCCGACACGATGGTGAAGCTGTCCGGCCGGACGCGGCGCGCGAAGGCGGCGTCGGCCTGCTCCTTGGTCACCGCCGCCACCCGGGCGGGGAACGTGTCGAGGTACGCGACGCCGAAGCCGTAGTAGATCGCCGCGTCGAGCGCGGACGCCATGCCGGCGTTCGATCCGAGATCCACCTTGAACCGTCCGATCCGCGAGCTCTTCTCCTCGGCGATCTCCTTCTCGGTCAGGCCGGTCGCGAGGAAGTTCCGGAGCTCGTCCGGCGGGGACGCGTCCGCC
>CAYXVP010000025.1:0-14482 GCA_964468305.1 uncultured Anaerolinea sp.
ACCTCGGGTGGCGGTGAGGGCGCGGCGAGTTCGCACGTGCTCTCCACGCGCAGCCCCATGCGCTCGAGTTCCGTCGCGGCCGCCACCGGCCGGTCGGACTCCTCGTAATGCGTCTGCGCCACGCCCCCCACGGTCACCGGGCCGTCCGCAAACGGCGCGATCGCCATCAACGTCGTCGCCACGTCCCCCATGCGCGTGAACTCTGTCTCGATGTTCCCGTGCAACCGCCACGGCCCCTGCCCGGGTCACCCCGTTGCCCGTCCCGGCGCTGTCGGGCTCGATGGCGGCTGCGCAGGTCTCCATGAAGTACGGCCTGACCGGGCCCGTGATCACCCAGGTCGCGGCGTGCGCGTCGGGCGTCATCGCCTACCAGGACGCGCTGCGGCTCATCGCCTCGGGCGAGTGCGACGTGGTCCTCGCCGGCGGGTCCGAGGCGCCGCTGCTGGGGATGGCCCTCGCCGCGCTCGCGAACATGACCGCGCTCTCGAAGCGGAACGACGATCCGGCGGGCGCTTCGCGACCGTTCGACAAGACCCGCGACGGCTTCGTCATCGGCGAGGGCGCGGGCATCCTCGTGGTGGAGTCCGCCGAGCACGCCCAGCGACGCGGCGCGCGGATCGGCGCCGAGATCATCGGAGCGGCGCTGACCGCGGACGCGTACCACATCTCCGCCCCCGAACCGACCGGGCGGGGCGCGACGATGGCCATGACCAAGGCGATGCGCCAGGCAGGCGTTGCCCCGGACGAGATCGACCACATCGTGGCCCACGGCACGTCGACGCCGCTCAACGACGTGACCGAGACGAGGGCGATCAAGGCCGCCTTCGGGCAGCGGGCGTACCGGATCCCTGTCGCGTCGCCGAAATCGATGGTCGGCCACACGCTCGGCGCGGCCGGTGCGCTGTCGGCGATCGCCGCCATCGGCGCGATCCGTGATGGCTGGATCGCGCCCACGATCAACTACCACGTCCCCGACCCGGAGTGCGACCTCGACTACGTGCCCAATGTCAAGCGCGAGTCCAGGGTCGACACGGCGATGATCAACGGGTTCGGCTTCGGCGGCCAGAACGCGGTGGCGATCTTCCGGCGCTTCGAGTAGCCGCGGGCCGCGGGGGTGTTCCTCAGCCCGAGAGCGACCGCCCTTCGTAGGTCTCCATTGCGGCTCGCCAGTCGTCCGGAACGGGAATCGGCGACTCCTTGGGGTAGTCGTACGCGACGAGAACCGACTCCGCGACCGCGATGAGGCGGGCCGGCCCGTAGCGGCTCTCGGGCGACGTCAGCCGATGGACCATCACGAAGCTGGTGCGCCCGATGCGCTCGACCCGCGTCTCGACCGTAAGCGTCTCGCCGTAGAAGGCCGGGCTGCGGTACGTCATCCGGATCTCGGCCAGGATCATCCCCTCCTCCGCGCCATGCGCGCCGATCGGCAGGGGGTTGCCGGTGACCTCCTCGTAGTACCCGACGCGGGCGATCTCGACATAGGTCAGGTATCGCGCGTTGTTCACGTGGCCCATGGCGTCCGTGTCGGACAGGCGGACCTCGACGGCGTGCCGATACGCGAAGTCGCCGGGGATGTCGCGGGCGTCCGGCGCGACCTCGATTCGCGAGCGCGGCGCGGGCATGGGCGGATTGTGTCGGTTCACGCGGCGACGTCGAGCGGCACGCTTCGGAGACGCAGCGAATTGAGCACGACAGAGACCGATGACAGGGCCATCGCGGCGGCGGCGAGCCCAGGGTTGAGCAGCAGCCCGACGACAGGAAAGAGCAGGCCCATCGCGACCGGGATCAGCACGACGTTGTAGCCGAACGCCCAGACGAGGTTTTGGCGAACGATCCGCATCGTCGCGCGGGACAGCCGGATCGCGGCGATGACCGCGCGCGGATCGCCGCCGACGAGCGTCACGTCGGCGGCCTCGATGGCCACGTCTGCGCCGGTGCCGATGGCGATGCCGACGTCGGCGCCCGCGAGGGCGGGGGCGTCGTTGATGCCGTCGCCGACCATCGCCACGACGCGGCCCTCGCCGCGCAGACGCGCGACCACCGCCGCCTTGTCGGCCGGGAGAACGTCGGCGAGAACGCGGTCCACGGGGATGCCGACCTGGGCAGCGATGCCCTCGGCGACGGCGCGGCTGTCGCCGGTGAGCAGCCAAGTGTCGATAGCGGCGGCCTTCGCCTCGTCGACGGCGGCGGCGCTGGTCGGCTTGACCTGGTCGCGCAGCACGAATGCGCCCGCGAGCCGACCGTCTACCGCGACGAGGGCGAGGCCGGACGCGTCGCCTCCAGCGCCCTCGATCTCTTCTAGCGCCACGGGGCCTATCCCCTCCTCCGCGAGCAGCGCAGCCGTCCCGACCACGACCCGCAGCTCGACGCCGTTGATGTCGACCGTCCCGGCGACACCCCGGCCCGCGATCGCCCGGAAGTCGCGCACCGGGCGGCGGCCGACGCCGGCGGCGCTCGCCCCCTCGACGACAGCCTCACCGACTGGGTGTTCGCTCCCTGCCTCGAGCGACCCGGCGAGATCGAGGAGGGTCCTCTCGTCGAAGCCGCTGGCCGGCCGAATCCCGACGACGGTCGGGCGCCCCTGCGTCAGCGTGCCGGTCTTGTCGAAGATGATCGTGTCCACGCGATGGGCGGCCTCGAGCGCCTCGCCGCCGCGGATCAGGACGCCCGCCTCGGCGCCTCGACCCGAGCCGGCCATGATCGCGGTCGGCGTGGCGAGGCCCATGGCGCACGGGCAGGCGATGATCAGGACAGAGACGAACGCGGTCAGGGCGAGGGTGAGCCGTGGCTCCGGTCCGATTGCGTACCACGCGACGAACGTGAGGACCGCGGCGACCAGGACGACCGGGACGAAGACCTCGCTGACCCGGTCGGCGAGGCGCTGGATGGGCGCCTTGCTGCCCTGGGCCTGGCGGACGAGCTCGACGATGCGGGCGAGGGCCGTGTCGCTCCCCACGCGGGTCGCCCGGAGCACGAACGAGCCCGAGGTGTTCAACGTCCCGCCGATGACCTCGTCGCCTTCGGCGACCTCGGCCGGCATGGACTCGCCGGTGAGCATCGACTGGTCGATCGCCGACGCGCCGGTCACGACCCGGCCGTCGACCGGGATGCGATCGCCTGGCCGGACGCGGAGCAGGTCGCCCGGCTGGACGCGAGCGAGCGGCACGTCCCGCTCGTCGTCGCGCTCGACGAGGCGAGCGGTCGGCGGCTCGAGCGCCAGAAGCCGCTGGATCGCGCCGCTGGCCTGGCTCTTGGCACGCGCTTCGAGCCATCGACCGAGCAGCACGAAGCCGATGATGATCGTGGACGAGTCGAAGTAGGCCGCTGGCTCAAGCCCCGCCGACGTGGCAAACGACGGGGCGAGGGTCACGACGACGGAGTAGGCCCACGCCGCGCTGGTGCCGATGGCGATCAGCGTGTCCATGTTCGCGGCGCCATGGCGCGCGGCGCGCCAGGCGGCGCGATAGAACCGCCCGCCGGCCCACAGCTGGACGATGGTGGCCGGGAGGATGGCGATGCGATTGAGCTGCTCCATCGGGAGCGAGCGGCCGAGGAGCATCAGGGCCATGATCCCGACCGCGATCGCGATCGAGACCGTCGCCCGAACGAGGAGTTCCTGCGCCTCTCGCGCCCGTGCAGCGTCGACCGCGGCGGCGTCGAGCTCCGCGCCGGCGGCCGGGCTGTCGTCGCGAATCGCCGGGGCCCGCACGTCGTAGCCAGCCGCCCCGATCGCGTCGACGAGCTCGGCACGGCCGACCTGGTCGGGCAGGTAGCGGATCGTGGCGACCTCGGTGGCGAGATTCACGACTGCGTCCTCGACGCCCGGCGTGCGCTTCAGGAAGCGCTCGATGCGATTGACGCAGGAGGCGCAGGTCATACCCTCGACGGGGAGGGCCAGCTGGGCGGTGGCGGTGTCGCCTTGCATACTCCCCAGGAGTATACCGTCGGCGTCACGCAACCCCGTCGCGCCTATCCTCGCGCCATGGCCCGCGAGCAGGTCGTGACCACCTCCATCGCCGCCTCGTGGGGCCCGATTCGCCTCGCCGCCAGCTCCCGCGGCGTGGTCGCAGTTGAGCAGCTGACGTCAGTGGACGAGTTCGCCGCGCGGATCGAGGGTCGGTTCGGGCGTCCGCCGATCGATCTCGCCGCCTCGCCCGTAAACAGTGCCGGGGCCCGCCACCTTGGCGTCGCGCGAGCCGCGTTCGAGGCGTTCCTCGGCGGCGACCTGACGGCGCTCGACGACCTGCAGATCGACCTTGGCGACCGGCCGGCGTGGGACAGGCTGGTCCTCGCGGCGGTTCGCGAGATCCGGCCCGGTGCGACCGCCAGCTATGGCGACGTCGCGCGGATGGTGGGGAGGCCCGGGGCCGCCCGCGCGGTCGGGGGCGCCGTCGGCCGGAACCCGCTGGGGCTCGTCGTGCCGTGCCACCGAGTCATCGCAGGCGACGGCACGCTCGGCGGGTACGGGGGTGGCTGGTGGGGCGGCCGCCAGGCCGGTCTCCAGCTGAAGCGCGAGCTCCTCGCCCGCGAGGGGGTCCATCCGCGCGCGAACCCCTGATCACGGGCCCACCCGGCCGATAGACTCCCGGCCAATGTTCGACATCTTCCGGAAACGCAACTTCAGCCTGATGTGGGTCGCCCAACTGGTGTCGACCATCGGCTCGTCGCTGACGGATCTCGCGGCGGCCATCCTCGTGTTCAGGGTGACCGGCTCCGCCCTTAGCGTCGGCCTCGTCCTGATCTTCACGGCGCTGCCGACCCTGGTCTTCGGGCTGATCGCCGGCGTGTTCGTGGACCGCTTCGATCGCAAGAGAATCCTCCTGGCGTCGGACCTCCTGCGCGCCGCGCTCGTCATCTCGATCCCGACCGCGTTCGATACGTGGGGGCTCATCGGCCTCTATGGCGCGATCTTCCTCGCGGCGTCGGTCAAGCAGTTCTTCGATCCCGCCTGGGAGAGCGTCCTGCCCGAGATCGCGAGCGAGGAGGAGCTGGCTCGGGCCAACTCGTTCCTGTCGATCTCGTCGTTCGGTTCGACCGCCGTCGGCTTTGCCGCCGCTGGCTTCCTGTCGTCGCTCGACCCGCATCGGATCGCGCTGCCCTTTTACATCGACGGCGCTACGTTCGTGTTCTCGTTCCTGTGCGTGCTCGCCGTGCGGCTGCCGAAGACAGCACACGGCGAGGAGACGACGGTCGGGGTGGTCCTGTCAAACCTGCGCGACGGGATGCGGACCCTGTGGGGTATTCCCATCCTCCGCTCGTTGCTGATCGCCGGTCTGCCGGTGTTCCTGTCATTCGGCTTCTGGAACGTGATGCTCCTGCCGATGGCGATCCGCGTCCTGCATGGCACCGAGTTCGAATACGGCCTCCAGGAGGGGCTGACGTCGATCGGCTTCGTCGCGGCGGCGCTGCTGATGGCGCGCTACATAGACAGGCTGGCCTCGGGCGCGTGGATCGTCCTGTCGTTGCTCGGCATGGGCATCTTCGGGATCTTCTACGGCTTGTCGCCGAACATCTCCGTCGCGATCCTTATGGTCATGGCCACCGGGTTTCTCAACGCTCCGTCCGGCATCTCCCGGCGCACGATCCTGCAGCGCAACACGCCGCGGGTCATGCGCGGGCGCGTGTTCTCGGCGTATTTCGTGTCGCGCGATGTGACCAACCTCGTCGGCATGGCCGGGGCGGGCCTCGCCGATCTCTACGACCCCCGGCTGCTCATCATCCTGGCCTCGGTCGTGCTGATCGGTGCTGCGTTCCTCCACCAGGTCCTGCCGGGCATCGGTCGACCCGCCGAGGAGTGGCACCGCTCCCTGAAGTTGCTGCGGACGGCGCCGTCGGCGCCGAAGATCGGCGAGGGCCGGCCGGCGACCATGCTCGATCTCGACAAGCTCATCGACGTGCTGCCGGAGCTCGGCGCCCTCGCGATCAATCGCCGAACCTCGTTCCTCGCCGGTTCGACGGTCGCCAAGGCCTCGGCGGGCGAGGCGATCCTCAAGGTTGGCGATCAGGCCGCATCGGCCTTCTTCGTGATGAGCGGCAACGCCGTGGCGGGCATCCCCGAGGGTGACGAGTACCGTTCGCTGTCGACGATGGGGGCAGGCGACTTCTTCGGCGAGATCGGCGCGATCACCGGCGGCCCGCGGACGGCGAACGTGGTCGCCACCGACAACATGGAGGTCATGGAGGTCACCAGCGACACCCTCAAGTCGCTGCTGGACCTGCCGGAGATGAACTCCCTCATCAACTCGAAGATGACGGAGCGGCTCGAGCGCACCGCGGCCTCGCCAGACTTCGTCCGGCTGCAGCGGCTGGACCAGGGCGACTTGGCCGATCTGCGCCGCCGCCGGCCGAGCGGCCAGGTCGGCGCCCGCGCCTAGCTGGGAGCGCAGCACCCGCCGCTAGACTCTCGCTCGGTGGACGGGCAGATCTGCGGGACGTGCGGGGAGGCGAACCCAGTCGAGGCTCGCCTGTGCGGCATGTGCGGCGCCCCGCTGCGGCATGACGAGGCCGTCGGTGAGGTCCGTCGCGAGGTGACGATCGTGACCTCCGATCTGAAGGGCTCCACAGCCCTGGGCGAGCGCCTCGACCCGGAGGCGCTGCGGGAGGTCCTGAACCGCTACTTCACGGTCAACCGCGCCGTGTTCGAGTCCCACGGCGGGACGATCGAGAAGATCATCGGCGACGCGATCGTGGCGGTCTTCGGGCTGCCGTTCCGCCACGAGGACGATCCGCTGCGTGCCGTCGAAGCCGCGGCCGAGTCGCAGCGCGCGCTGGCCACGCTCAACGACGAGCTCGAGCAGGGCTGGGGCGTGCGGCTCGTCAACCGGACCGGCGTCGCGACGGGCGTGGTCACGTTCGGCAAGGCCGAGAGCGGCCAGCACGTGCTGCTCGGCGAGCCGGTCGAGGTCTCGACGGTCATGGAGCAGAACGCGCCGCCGCTCGAAGTGCTGATCGACGGCTCAACGCTCGAGAAGGTCCGGGGGCACGTCGAGTTCGACACGATCGGGCTCGTGTCGGCGAAGGACTCCGGCAGGCCATACCGCGGCTACCGGCTCGTGTCGGTGCATGAACGTGCTGCCGAGGCGGAAACCGCCCCACCCGAGGCGGCGCCGGGTATGCGCATCTGCCCAAGCTGCGGCGAGCAGAGCCCGGAGCGCATGCGCTTCTGCACCGTTTGTGGCGCGTCGCTGGCGACCGCGGTCGCCCGCGAGAGCCGGCGGACGGTGACGATCGTGTTCGCCATGCCCAAGGTCCACGTCCTGGAAGGCGACCCGCCCGGCCCCGAGGTCCTGAGCGACGTGATGCAGCGCTACTTCGAGGGCATGCGCAGCGCCCTCGAGCGCCACGGCGGGACGGTCGAGAAGTTCATCGGCGACGCGGTCATGGCCGTGTTCGGCCTGCCGGTGCGACACGAGGACGACGCGACCCGCGCGGTGCGCGCCGCGGCCGACATGCAATCGGCGCTGGAGCTGTTGAACCCGTCCTTCCGGGCCGATCACGACCTCGAGCTGAGCAACCACATCGGCGTCAACAGCGGCGAGGTGATCGCCGGTGACGCGAGCACCGCTCAGCGACTCGTGACCGGCGACGCGGTCAACACGGCGGCCCGACTCGAGCAGGCGGCCGGCGGCGGGGAGATCGTCCTCGGCGACCTGACCTACCGGCTGGCGCGGGACCAGATCGAGGTCGAGTTCATGCCGCCGCTCACGCTGAAGGGCAAGGCCGAGCCGGTCCCGGCCTACCGGCTCGTCAGCGTCAACGCCGAGCGAGCCGCGACGAAGGCCTCCGGCACGCCGTTCGTAGGCCGCGAGACGGAGATGGAAAACCTCTCCCGAGGGCTGTCCGACGCGATCGACAACCGCCGTGCACGGCTCGTCGCGGTTGTCGGCGACGCCGGGGTCGGCAAGTCGCGGCTTATCCGCGAGTTCGCGACACGGGCAGAGAAGCAGGCCCGGCTGATCCGCGGCCGCTGCCTGCCCTACGGCGACGGCATCACGTTCTGGCCGCTCGCCGAGGCCGTTCGCGAGGCGGCCGGGATCACCAACGAGGACTCGCCGCGGGTCGCGACGCGCAGGATCGACAGGCTGCTGGAGCGCGCGCAGGCGGCGGATCGCGAGGCAATCGTCGAGAGGGTCGCCGCCGCGATCAACCTGAGCCCGGCTCAGTTCCCGGTCGCCGAGCTCATGTGGGGCGCGCGTCGCCTGCTCGAGACGATCGCCGCGGAGCGGCCCCTCGTCCTGCTTGTCGACGACCTGCACTGGGCCGAGCCGACGTTCCTCGAGTTCCTGGACCACCTGCTCGGGGCGGTCGAGAATGCGTCGCTCATGATCCTCGGTTCGTCCCGCCACGAGATCAGCGAGCGGCACGCCGAGTGGACGGCGGCGCACCTGCCGATGCTGATCACGCTGGAGCCGCTGAGTGACGCCGACGCGGGCAGGATCGTCGAGGAGCTCCTGGGCTCGCTGGAGGCGAGCGTTCGAGCCCGCATCGCCGCGGCGGCCGAGGGCAACCCGCTATACGTCGAGCAGATCGTGTCCATGCTCGTCGAGACCGGGGCGATCGAGCGCGGCGCCGATGGCTGGGTCGCCAAGCAGGGCTCGGAGCACCTGCAGATCCCGCCGACCGTCCAGGCGCTCGTTGCCGCCCGCCTCGACGCGCTCCAGGCGGAGGAGCGCGCCGTCGTCGACCCGGCATCGGTGATCGGATTGACGTTCGCGTTCGAGGCCATCTCGGAGCTGGTCGACGAGGCCGTCCGGCCGGGAATCGGCGAGGACCTCAACGTGCTCGTCGCGAAGCAGTTCGTCCGCCAGCTCCCCGACGAGGAGATCCTGTACCGCTTCGGGCACCAGATCATCCGCGACACTGCCTACGGCAGCCTGCTCAAACGTATGCGCGCCACGCTCCACGAGCGCTTCGTGACCTGGGCCGAGCGGGTCAACAAGGAGCGCGGCCGGGAGCTCGAGTTCGAGGAGATCCTCGGCTACCACCTCGAGCAGGCGTTCCACTACCGCACCGATCTCGGAGTCATCGACGAGGCCGCGCTCGACATCGCAGGCCGCGCCTCGGAGAAGCTCGGCTCCGCCGGTCGGCCTGCCTTCGGGCGAGGCGACCCGAGCGCGGCGGCAGGATTGCCCCATCCCCCCGCCCCCGTGCTGCCGTCCTCCTCGCTCGAGAGAATCGAGCTTCTGGCGGACTTTGCCGAGGCGTCCATCCAATCGGGTGGCTTCGAGGCGGCGCGAACGGCGATCGATGATGCGACGCACTCGGCCATTGCAGCTGGTAGCGCCCGCCTCGAGGCGCGAGCGACCTTCGCGCGCTATCTGCACAGCCTCGCGAGCACCGGTAGCGTCGGTGAACTCGACGCGGCTGTCGACGGCATCCACGCCATGATCGACGTCTTCGAGCGGTCGGAGGATCAATCAGGGCTGGCACGCGCCTGGCACATGCTCAGCGTCGTCCAGTCGACCGCCGGCCAATACGACAGCGCCGCGGAAGCCGGACAGGGCGCCGTGCGTCACGGCCGTCAGGCAGACGATGCGCGATCGATCGCACGCGGGGTCCTCGACGACGCCTACGCCTCGCTGCACGGAACGACACCGGTTTCGGAGGCTCTGCGCCGGTGCGAGGATTACGTGCCCCTCGTTCGCGGCAACCGGACGGCAGAGGCGATCCTTCTCGGGGTCCTCGCCCAGTTGACCGCGATGACAGGGGCGTTCGACGAGGCGCGCAGCCTCGCAGCGCGGAGTCGCGAGGTCATTGCGGACCTCGGTCCGAGTGCGCTTGCCGCCTCCCTCTCCGATCAAACCTCTCGCGTCGAGATGCTGGCCGGGGATCCCAACGGCGCGGAGCGTGAACTACGGCGTGACTACGACGTCCTCGAGAGCATGAACGAGGCCTACTACCGGTCGACGATCGCCGCGCTCCTCGGCCGGGTCCTCTGGGAGCTCGAGCGACCAGACGAGGCAGAGCGGTACGCCCAGATCTCCCGTGAGCTCGCGGATGAAGACGATGTGTACAGCCAGGTCCTGTGGCGGACAGTCCGGGCGAAGTACCTCGCGAAGGAAGGTCGAGGCGAGGAGGCGGAAACGCTCGCGAAAGAGGCGCTCGCTCTGGTGAGTGCAACGGCAGATATCGAGCTTCGCGCCGACACCTTGCTCGACTACGCAGAGGTCCTGCGCCTCATCGGCCGCGACAACGAGCAAGGGCCCCACCTTCGTGAGGCCCTTGTGCTGTACCGCCAGAAGGGCGATGTCGTTCTTGAGGCTGCGGCCCAGGCCCTCGCCGAGCGCGCTGCGGTTGGTGTCTAGCTCCTAGTACTTGGCGCCGCCCTGGTGGTCCATGACTGCTTCGATCACGAGCAGGTTCGTAGTCTTGTCGAGCTTCGTCAGGCTCAGGGACTTGATGCACTGATGGGCGGCGGCGATCTTCGCGTCGATGTTGGTCCCGCAGAGCGCTGACTTGTCCTTGAAGTACAGGATCCAGTTGGCGGTCGCCATGCCGGTCGGAAAGTGCGCAAGGAAGCCCTGGCTCAGGGAGTACGTCTTCGGAACGATCGCCGTGAGCTTCCAAGTGAAGAATGGGCTTGTGGCGAACGAGCCGCTGGTCGTCGTCACCTCGGAGTAGTCGGGCTGGCAGCTCAGGCCGGCCGGGCACGGGTAGATCGCGGCAGTGCTCGTGCCCTCGTTGATCTGCACCAGCTCCTTGGCGCTGGTGTGGAACTTCACGTTCGTATTGAGGTTCCCACCTGCGCCCCCGACCCCCGACGTCCCCAGGTCTTCTGAAAGACCGTCGAGGGCGAATGTCGAAAGCGTGTTCGCCCCGGTGGACTCGACAGCGAAGGTCCCGGAGTCGGCGTTGAATGTCTGCTGGTTCGAACCGTTCTCGTTGTTCGTCGTGACCGTTGCTGTGAAGAGTGCTCCCGAGGTCGCGACGTAGTCGCTGGTCACCGACACCACCACCGCGACCGTCCGCGACTGGCCCGCACTCAAGCCGGCGTAGCTACACGTGATCGTGCTCCCCGAGGTCGTGCAGAAGGTCGAGTCGGCGTCGTTCCCACCATCGGGGTCGTAGATCGTGACGAGCGCCAGCTGCGGGTTGGCCGTGGCATTCGCGTTGATGGTGAGGACGGTGTGGGCGAGGTTCTGCCCACCGCTATTGAGGATGTTCACCTGGAACATCGTGGCGTACGGCCCCTTGCCCGCCGCCGGAACGCTGACGCGCGTTGGCGTGCTGATGGTGACGGACAGCAGCCTCGTGTCCGCTGCTGTCACCAGGCCAGGAACGAGCGCGATGGTGAAGAGCGCCGTCGCGAGGGTCGCTCCAAGCCGGCTGCGGGCGCGAGAACCAGTCACCGATGGTCTTCCTTCCTGCGTGCTGCGGCGATGCCGGTCGGACCGTGCGAAAGTCCCAGACAGGCAGCCGAAAGGGCTACTCCCCCAAGTGCGCCGAAGGTTACACCCATCTCCATGAACGGCGTGTCGCATTGCGTCGACCTTGCGGTGCGCAGCGGCACCGAGGAATGTTCAGGCCCGGGTGATCGGGCGCATCGGGTAGACGCCGACGACGATCGGGCTGATCGGGTCGAGCGAGAGCTCGTAGCCGATGTCGCCGCCGCGGAGCAGCTCGCCGATGAGCCGGCCCTCGCGTTCGGGTAACCCCACGTACAGGCGCTGCCGATCGAGATCGACCACGGTCACCTCGTCGTCGCCGCCGTTGATCGCGAACCGGCGGCGGAGCTCGTGCATGGGCACGTAGGCGCGACTCTTGATGAACCGGCGCAGCTGCGGTGCGGTGGCCACTCGCTCCACACCCGCCTCGTCGCCAATTGGCTGCGCCGGGGCGAGCGCGGCCAGGCTCGCTGCTCGGCCCCGCTGGCCGTCGTGTCGGCGCTCGCGCGGCGGTGGCGTGGGTGAGCCTGGCTGAACCGGACCGGCCTCGATCCGTGCCGGGATCGCTTCACCCTCGGATCCCGGGCCGGATTCGGGTTCGACCGGGTCCGGGCGCACGGCGATCACCGGCGTCGGTCGGACCGCGGGCTCGGCGGCGGTCGGCCGGTCGGTCGTCGAGCGGTCGATCACGGGCCCTCGCTCGAGCCGCGTAGGCCGTTCGGGTGCCGCCGGGCGCGCCCGCTCTCGCCCTGTGCGGGCGTGTCGAGGCGAGCCGTGATGGCAGCGTCGGCTCATCGGCCGGTTGCTGCGGCGCAGATGCGCCGCTGGAAGGTCGTGCTCATTTCCCGGGCCTGGTTTCTGATTGGGCAGCTGCCCGTGCCGGGGATCATACCCCGGGTCCATCACGGACTAGCCGTCGACGACCAACAACTCCCGCGGCGCCTCGTTCAGGACGTCCGGCCCGGCCGGGCCGCAAACCACGATGTCCTCGATGCGGACTCCGAACCGGCCCTGGAGGTAGATCCCCGGCTCGATGCTGAACGCCATCGCGGGTCGCAGCGAATCGGGGCTGTCGGCCACGAGGTATGGATCCTCATGGCCGTCGAGGCCGATGCCGTGCCCGAGCCTGTGGATGAATGCGTCGCCGTAGCCGCCTTCGCGGATGACCCGCCGAGCGACCTCGTCGACCTGCTCGCACGACGCTCCTGGCCGGACCGCGGCGGTGGCGTCCGCGTTGGCCCGGCGCACCAGCTCGTAGACCGCTCGGAAGTCCTCGGTCGGTCGTTTCGCGGCGTCGCCGCCGGTGACCCAGACGGTGCGCGTCATGTCGGAGCAGTAGCCGTCCAGCGCGCCGCCGATGTCGAGCACGATCGGCTCCCCTGCCTGGATCAGCCGCTCGCTCGCGTGGTGGTGTGGGGAAGCAGAGTTGGGCCCCGAGGCGACGATGGCGAACTGGGCGACCTGGTGGCCCTCGGCCACGAGGCGCTCGCCGATCTCGCGGCTCACGTCGGCCTCGGTCCGACCGACGAGCGCGCCGCGCACGACCTGCGCGAGCGCTCGATCGGCAGCGTGCGCGGCGGCGCGCAAGCGCTCGATCTCGTCCGGCTCCTTGACGATTCGCAGCTCCCGCGTCACTTCCGTCGCGAGCCCGAACGCCCGCCCGGGCAACGCCCGTTGGAGCGAGAGCAGGTGCATCGCCCACAGGCTCGAGTCGACGAGGAGGCGTCCGCTCCGCATGGCGCCGTCGCCGCGCACCAGGCGCGCCGCGACGATCCCGTACGGGTCGTCGGTCTCGTCCCAGGGCACGATCTCGGCGAGTCGGGCCGCGCCGGCCCGGCCGGCGGCCGCGGCCATCGACTCCAGCCGCGGCACCACCATGGCGGCCTCCCCGGCCGCGGGCCAGGCCAGCAACGCCCAACCTCCCATCGGATGGGCAATGTGCCCGGTGAGGTAGCGCAGATCCGACCCGACGCCGATCAGCAGCGCCGCCGCACCGCGGCGCTCGAGACCTTCGCGTGCCGCGGCCAGGCGCCTGGCGAACATGTCAGCCGCTTGAACAGGCGCTGAGCCCACCTCCACGGTCACGCCTCGAGCCAGCGCCCGATCAGCCGAGGCCCATCCTCGAAGAGGGCGCGATACGTGAAGACGCGGCTGGCTCCCGCTTCGAGCGCGGCCTTGCGGAGGGCGGCGTCATCGTGCTGACCGACGGCGACCACCTTTGCCGCGAAAGCCCTCGCGGCTCGGATCGCGGCGACCCCGTCGTACGCGCGCGCGGTGAGGTCGACGACCACCGCCTCGGGCGTCAGGGCGGCCAGGTCCTCCGATTGCCGGATCACGCGCGGCTGCGCGCCCGCCGCGCGCACGACGTCCGCGAGCCGCGTCGACCAGATCAGGTCGTCGGCGAGGATCGCGACGGTTCGGACCCCGGTCGAGCTCGGGTCAGCCAAGGCCGGCGGCGAGGTGCCGGAACACGTCGCGCGCCGACACAACGCCGGTGGGCTGGCCGCGGTCGACGATCGGCACATGACGGAACCCGCCCACGGCCATCTTGTTGATCGCGACGGCGACCGGGTCGCTCCTTCGCAGGATCACCGGATCGGGTGTCATCACCTCACCGATCGTCGTGCCCGCCGACGGCCGGCCCGCGACCTTGAGGATCGCGTCGCGGTCGGTGAAGATGCCGACGAGCGCGCCCTGCTCGGTCACGAGCAGGCAGTCGATGCCCTCGGCCTGCATGTGCGCGATGGCGTCGTCGACGGCCACACCGGCGTCGATCAACTTCGGCGCCGGGGCGCCGAGCTCGTCGAGATGCATCCCGAGCAATCGGCCATGGAAGGTCGTCGCTGGCTGCGGCACATCCGCGTTCCACAGGTCTGCGCCGCAGTTGGCGCAGACGTCGTCGCCGGGGAAGTTGCCGAAGCGGCAGACCGGGCAGATCACGGCGCGGTGATCCAGCCGGCTGCCCGCGCCGGCATCAGTCGACCGTCCACGTTTCGCCGGCGTTCAGCAGCTTCTTGAGGTCGCCCGCGCCGCGCGCGGCCGTCGCCTGGGCGAGCTGGTCGTTGAGCATCTGGTCGTGGGTTGGGCGGGCGATGCGG
>CAYXVP010000026.1:0-10761 GCA_964468305.1 uncultured Anaerolinea sp.
TCCTACCCGTGGAACGACACCGCCCAGCTCGACTACCTGAATGCCGACGTCCGCGAGGCCGTCATCCAGACGATCCTCGACGTCGCCCGTCGAGCGCCGATCTTGCGCTTCGATGCGGCGATGGTGCTCGCGCGCCGCCACATCCGACGGCTCTGGTATCCGGAGCCGGGCGCGGGCGGCGCGATCCCGTCACGCGCGGAGCACGCGCTGAGCGGCGCGGAGTTCCACCGCCGGATGCCGAAGGAGTTCTGGCGCGAGGTCGTCGACCGGGTTGCCGTCGATGCGCCCGGCACACTGCTGCTCGCCGAGGCGTTCTGGCTGCTGGAGGGCTACTTCGTCCGAACCCTGGGCATGCACCGCGTGTACAACTCGGCGTTCATGCACATGCTCCGCGACGAGGACAACGCGGGCTACCGGCGGGTCATGCGCGACACCCTCGAGTTCGATCCGGGGATCCTCGGCCGGTTCGTCAACTTCCTCACCAACCCGGACGAGCGACCGGCGGCGGAGCAGTTCGGGACCGGTGACAAGGCGTTCTCGGCAGCGACCCTGCTGGCCACGCTGCCGGGCCTGCCGCTGCTCGGTCACGGCCAGGTCGAGGGCTTCCGCGAGCGCTACGGCATGGAGTTCCGGCGAGCCCGCTGGGCCGAGCCGGCCGACGAGGCGCACGCCGGCCACTTCGCGTGGGCGATCGTGCCGCTGCTCCGGCGCCGGCGCGAGTTCTCGGGCACGGACCAGTTCCACCTGTTCGACGCGCGCGACGACGGCGGGAACATCGTCGAGGATGTGTATGCCTTCTCGAACGGCATCGGGACCGGGCGCAACCTCGTCCTCGTCCACCACCGGTACGCGGAGACGACGGTGCGCATCGACCACTCGGTCGCAGCCGCGGAGCCCGGCAGCCAGGGCGGTCGCACCCTGACGAGCGTCCGTCTCGCCGCGGCCTTGGGACTGACCGGTCCCGGCGCGCCGCCCGACGAGCAGCGCATCCGGCTCCGCGACGAACGCTCCGGCTGGGAGCAGCTGCGGACCGCAGGCGAGCTTCGGAACGAGGGCCTCCGCGTCAGCCTCGGGCCCTACGAGGCACGCGTGCTGGCCGTCGGCGTCGTCGAGCCGGAGCGCCCCGGGCCGTCGCCGGCGACCGAGAGGGACTCGGCACGCCGCCAGCCGCGGCCGCCGTCGGCACAGCGGCAGATCCCGGGGTCGCGCCGTCGTGCGGCGCAGCCGATCCGCCGGAAGACCGCCCGGGTCAGCCCGCCTCGACGGCGGCCTTGAGGCGCTCGAGCTCCTTCACCTCACCCTTGCTGATCTCGGCCCCGGCCAAGGGCTCGATGGCGCGCCACAGGCCGGTGAACGCGAGGCGCCCTTCCTGGCCAACCTCTGTCCCGCCGGACGGCGTGGGCGCCAACCGGTACTCCCCATTCCGGCGAATCGGGCCCGAAAACGACCGGAAGCCCAGCCGACGACCCGCTTCGACCGGCCCAAGCTCGAGCCCGACCACCGCCTTGAGCGGGCCCATCCCGAACGTGACCTCCATCCGCGAGCCGTCGCCCAGCGGGCCCTCGCTGAGCTTGCGCATCGGCACATCCGACCAGAGCGCCTGCTTCGCCGGCTCGAGCAGATAGGCGAAGACGGCCTCGGGCGGCCGATCGATTGACACACTGGACTCGTACCTGATCACGGCGTCCCCTCCTACTCCGCGACCGCGGCCGCCTCCCTGGCCCGGCTGGTGTGTGATGGGCTCATCAGGCCAAGGACGTTCACCGCCGCGAGGGGCTTGGAGAAGCCCTTGAGCACGATCTCGCCAACCGGTTCGACGTCGAAGACGCCTTCGACCGCTTCGGCGGCCCACGGGCTCAGCAGGATCTGCCCGGATCCTGCGGCCGAGCTCAGCCTCGAGGCGACGATGACCGTGGACCCAACCATCCCGTAGTCGTACCGGCCTTCGAAACCGATGCGCCCGAGCGTGACCTCGCCGGTGGCGATGCCCACGCCGAACCCGAGCGTGTGGCCGTGACTCGCCCAGCTCGACGCCAGCCCGTCGAACCGCTCGCGCATCGTGAGCGCCATCCGCACCGCCCGGGCGACATGATCGTCCTGGGGGACGGGGTCGTTGAAGAAGACCATCATCCCGTCGCCGGCGAAGTGCTCGAGCGTCCCGCCATGGGCCTCGATCTGCTCGCCCATCATCGCGTGATATTCGCGGAGGACGCCGATCACCACCTCGGGTGGCGTGGCTTCGGTGAACGGCGTGAAGCCGCGCAGGTCGCAGAACACCGAGGTCGCGATCCGGCGATGGCCGGCGAGGAGCTGCTCGCCCTCTGGGCTGGACACCAGCGCCGCGACCTGCGGCGAAAGGAAGCGGCTCAGCTCGTCCTTCTGGCGCTCGATGGTCTTCAGCAGCTCGGCCTGGCGCGCCGCCGACTCCACCTCGAGGTCATGGAGGTGCTTGCCGGCCAACGAGGCCCGCACCCGTGCCTCCAGGATCGCCGGGTTGAACGGCTTCGGGAGGTAGTCCGTGGCGCCCATCTCGATGCAGCGGACGACGCTGTCGAGCTCCTCGACCGCCGAGATCATGATCACCGGGATGTGGCGGAGCGCCTCGTCGCCCTTGATCGTGGCGAGGGTCTCGTAGCCGTCCAGCTCGGGCATCTCGATGTCCAGCAGCACGATGTCGATACCGGCGCCGTCGGCCCCGAGCTGCTCGAGCGCCTGCCGGCCGTCGGCCGCCTCGCGCGCCGTGATGTCCAGGGACCCGAGATGGCGAGCAAGCACCTTCCGGTTGACCTGGCTGTCGTCGACGACCAGCGCGACCGCCTGGCCCGGGCTCATGCGCGCAGGCCCGCGTCCGCGAAGGCAGCGAGGGTGTCGTCCCAGGTCGCGCGCGCGAGCTCGGCATCCGCCTGCAGCGTCTCGGGGCGCGCCTCGCGGCCCGCCGCCTCGATCGCCCGACAGATCGCCGACAGGCGCATCGCGCCGAGGCTCGCGCTGGTCGACTTCAGTGGGTGGGCCGGGCGCACGATTGCGGCGCAGTCGGCGGCGGCCGCGGCGGCGAGCAGGCCGTCCATGTTCGCCGTGCCCTCGGTGACGAACGTCTCGACGAGCTCGACCATGAAGGCCTGGTCGTCGCCGATCGACGCGCGCAGATCGGCCAGGACGGCCTCATCCAGCACGAGCTCGCCGTCGACGTTCACCGCCGGCCCTTGGCCGCCGCCACGGCCGACTTCCCGGCCCCGGCGCTCCGCGCCTTCGATGCGCGCTTCTTCACGCCCCCATGGGCGGACGGTGCCCGCGCGAGCGCCTCGGCCAGCACCGCCGGATCGATCGGCTTGCTGATGTAGTCGTTCATCCCGGCGGCGAGGCAGGCGTCGCGGTCGCCGGCCATCGCGTTCGCGGTCATCGCCACGATCTGCAGCGGGCGATCCGGCCAGCGGGCCCGGATCTGGCGGGTCGCCTCGAGCCCGTCCAGCTCGGGCATCTGGATGTCCATGAGCACCACGTCGTATGACCCGGCGGCCACGGCATCAACCGCCTTCTGGCCGTCGGCCGCGACGTCCGCCGAGTAGCCCATGTTCGACAGCAGGCGGAGCGCCAGCTTCTGGTTCACCGCGTTGTCCTCCGCCAGGAGGATGCGCAGCGGGTGGCGAGCGGCGAGACCCGGATCGATGGACGGCCGCTCCGGCGCACGGATCTCGCGCCCGGATGGTCCTGCGGCGGCGAGGACGGTCACGAGCACGTCGTGCAGCGCGGAGGGCTTGACCGGCTTCGTGAGGACGGCGTCAAGCGTCGGATGGGCTCGCTCGCGGACAGCGGCGGACGAGACGAGCACGAGCTTCGGCGCGGCGTCGGGCAGGGCCGCCTTGATCGCGTCGGCGAGCTGCAGTCCGTCGAGCTCGGGCATGAACAGGTCCAGCAGAACGACGTCGAACCGCGCGCCGTCACGAAGCCACCCCAACGCTTCGTTCGATGAGGCGGTCGCGCGCGTATGCATGGACCAGCGGGCCAGCTGGGCCGCGAGGATCCGTCGGTTCGTGGCGTTGTCGTCGACGATCAGGACGTTCCGCCCGGTCAGCTCGACGACGTCTCGTTCTGCCCGGCGCTTGATCGCCGAGGCCGGCGCCGCATCGAGCCGGACGACGAGGTGGAACGTAGCCCCCTCGCCGGGCACCCCGGAGCTCTCCGCCGACAGGTCGCCGTCCATCGCTGCGGCGAGGCGCCGGCTGATCGCGAGCCCGAGACCCGTCCCGCCGTATCGTCGCGAGATCGAAGCGTCGGCCTGGCTGAACGACTGGAACAGGCGGTCCATGCGATCGGCGGGAATGCCGATCCCCGTGTCCCGCACGTCGACGGCAACCTGCCAGCACTCCCGCGCGCCCCCGCGTCGCTTTGGGGTGACGGCCGGATCCGCGCGGACCGTGACGAGGATCTCGCCGCTCTCGGTGAACTTGACGGCGTTCGAGAGCAGGTTGAGCAGGATCTGGCGCAGGCGGCCCTGGTCGCCATTGACCCCGGTCGGCAGCTCGCCGTTGACCTCGTACGCGAGCTCGATGCCCTTCTTCGCGGCGGCCGGAGCGATCAGATCGAGCGCGCCCTCCACACAGGCCGCGAGACCGAAGGGCTCCCTGACCAGGTCGACGTGCCCGGCCTCGATCTTCGAGAAGTCGAGGATGTCGTTGATGATCGTCAGGAGCGCGTCGCCCGAGGTCCGGATCGTGTCGGCGAAGTCGTGCTGCTCGTCGTCGAGCGGCGTGTCGAGCAGCAGCCCGCTCATGCCGATGATCGCGTTCATCGGTGTCCGGATCTCGTGGCTCATCGCCGCCAGGAATGCGCTCTTGGCCTGATTCGCGTCATCGGCCGCCCGGCGCGACTCGTTGGCGTCCGCGAACAACCGGGCGTTGTCGATGGCCACGGCGGCCTGCTGCGAGAGTCCCACGAGGAAGTCGAGGTCGTGGGTCGTGAAGGCCGCTGCCGTTGCGGCGCGCCAGACCGCCATCATGCCGCTGACGCCGCCGCGCCCGATCAGGGGTGCGACCATGAGCCGCTCCTCCTCGGTCGCGTCGTCGAGCACACCCGCGATCGGCACGGCGCGCGGGTCGCTCAGGAGCGCGTTGACGATCTCGGCGCGGCTGGCTGCCGCGGCGCTGCCGATGACGCCTTCACCGAGCCTGATGGGATCTGCCTTGAGCTCCTCCGCGTTCGCACCGATGACGGAAATCGCGCGGAACGTCTGGCCGTCGGGATCGGCCAGGAAGACGCCGCTGGTGCGCACCTCGAGGAGCTCCTTGGCACGGGCCGTGATGCGCTCGAGCAGGCCCTCGAGGTCGAGCGTCGCGGAGATCTCGCGGCCGACCTCCGCCAGCTCGGCGGTCTCGAGCGCTCTGCGCTGCGACTCCCGATACAGCTGTGCATTCCGGATGGCCGTTCCGACGTTGGATGCGATGGTCGACAGGAGGCGTGTGTCCGCGTCGCCGAAGCGACCCTCCTCCTCGATGCTCTGGACGCTCACGGCCCCGATCGCCTCGTCGCCCACGAGGATCGGCACGCCGAGGTAGGACCTGGCGCTCGTGCCCACCCGCCGCTCGACCCGCTCGAACTGCTCTGCGCGGTTCAGGAGCAGTGGCTCGCGTGACCCGATGATGCGAGACGTCAGCCCCTCGCCGAGCGGCATCGGGTCCCGTGGGGTCGCAACGCCACTCTCGACGAGATAGGGGAACTCGATCTGGCCCGTGTCCTTGTTCAGCAGCGCGATGTAGACGATGTCGGCCCGGAAGGTCGTCCGCAGCTGCTCGCCGGTCAGCTGGATCAGCCGATCGAGGTCGAGCTGAGAGGCCGCTGCCTGGCCGACGTCGTTGACGATGGCGAGCTCCGCCGCCCGTTGCCGCGTCTCCTCGACCAAACGCGCGTTCTCCAGGGCGACGCTGAGGCTCGAGGCGAGCGTGGACAGCAGCCGCTCATCGGAGTCGCTGAAGGCAAAGGTCCGATCGAGGTTCTGGATCGAGATGTGCCCCCTGACCTCCGACCCGACCAGGAGCGGCGCCGTGATCGCCGACTTCACGGGCTCGCCCCACGGGATGTGCTGTTTCACGCCGCGCGCCTTCGTCCACTCGTCGGCATCGTCGATGCGTACGGGGGCACCCGACGCCACGACCGCCCGGGACACGGGCCCCATCACACTCGTGACGTCGGGATAGCGCACCCCTCGCTCGAGCGAGAACGTGTACTGAATGGTTTCGTTGGCCAGGTCATACAGGCCGATCTGGACGTTCTGGGCGTCGAAGATCTCGGCGATCTTGTTGCCGACGAGGTCGTACATCGCCTGCATCTCGAGCTTGGACGCCAGGCCCTGCTGGACGCTGTTGATGATCGCCAGCTCGGCGGCGCGCTCAGTGCTCTCGGTCAGGAGCCGCTTCGTCTCGTCGAACAGGCGGGCGTTATCGAGGGCGACGCTGAGGCTCGAAGCGAGTGTCGAGAGCAGCCGCTCGTTGGCCTCGCTGAACGCGTCGGTCCGATCGAGGTTCTGGAGTGAGATGTGGCCGCGGACCTGCGCGCCGACGATCAGCGGCA
This sequence comes from uncultured Anaerolinea sp., assembly GCA_964468305.1. Classification (GTDB taxonomy): domain Bacteria; phylum Chloroflexota; class Limnocylindria; order Limnocylindrales; family CSP1-4; genus UBA5189. Next base: position 6,565 of record CAYXVP010000026.1, read on the forward strand.
CGAAGAGAACGGACTTGGACGGCTCGCCGGCCGGAATGACCTGCTCCACCCCCCGCTCGGCGACCCATGCGTCGACGTCGCCGATGCGCAGCGGCGCACCCGTGTCGAGGACGATGCGTGACATCGGTCCCAGGCCGACGGTCATGCTCGGGAAGCGCACGCCCCTCTCGATGCCGTAGGCATACGTGACGGTCTGGTCCACGGTGTCGTAGAGCGCGATATCGACCGTCTGGGCATCGAAGATCTCGGCGATCTTGTCGCCGACGAGCTCGTACATCGCCTGCATGTCGAACTTGGCGGCGAGGCCTTGCTGGACGCTGTTGATGATCGCGAGCTCGGCCGCGCGCTCCTTGGTCTCGCTGAGCAGGATGTTGGTCTGCTCGAACAGCCGCGCGTTCTCGAGCGCCACGCCCATGCTCGAGGCGATGGTGGCCACGAGGCGCTCGTCCGCGTCGGTGTAGTTGTTCTCACGTCCGTCGGCGACGACGACGACGCCGATCGGCTCGGAGCCGGACATGATCGGCACCCCGAGGAACGAGGCCAGGAGTGTCGGCACCTCGCCGTCCGGGTACGAACCGAGGAATCCACCCAGATCCTGCTGCTCGGCGATCGTCCCGAGCCGCAACGCCTGCCCCGTTCGCAGGATCCTCGAGGACAGGCCCTCGCCGATCTGCATCGGGTCGCCGTGCATCCGTCGGGCCTGGTCGATCTCGTACGGGAACGTGATCTGCCCGGTCACCTTGTCGTACAGGGCGATGTACATGTCGCGCGTCTCGAACATGGTTGCCATGCGCTCGCCGACCTGTTCGATGACCGCGTCGAAATCGAGCTGCTTGCCCAGCGCGTCGCCGATCTCGTTGATGACGGCGAGCTCGGCGTTGCGCTGTTCGGTTTCGGCCAGGAGGCGCTTCGTCTCGTCGAACAGTCGGGCGTTCTCGAGCGCAACGCCCATGCTCGAAGCGATCGTGGACAGCAGTCGCTCGTCGGACTCACCGAAGCCGTACTTCTCGGCGCGGTCCAGCTTGATGACGCCGAGCACACGGTCTGCCGCGAGGATTGGGACGGCCAGGAGCGACTGATCGTCCTCCTCGGCCTCTTCTGCGCTTGCTTCGCGAATCCCGCCGGTTTCATCCCGCACCACGCCGCCGAGCGCGATCATCTCCGCCCCGGTGCCGATGCGGAGTGGTTTTCGCGTTCGGATGACGATCCCCGCGAGGCCAAGATCGGCGTCTCGATCCGGCCAGTCGACACGGCCGCCGTCCTCGATCGAGTACGGAGTTCGAAGCATGTGGGCCTGCTCGTCGTACAAGCCGATCGTCCCGCTCGCGACGTTGAAGATCGATCGGATTCGGTCACCAACGAGATCGATCACGCCCTGGAAATCAAGCTGCTGGGCAAGGGCCTCACCGATCTCATTGACGACCGCGAGCTCGGCATTCCGCTGCTCGGTCTCGGCCAGCAGGCGCTTCGTCTCACCGAACAAACGAGCGTTCTCGAGCGCGACGCCCATGCTCGAGGCGACAGTCGACACGAGTCGCTCGTCTGATTCCGTGAAGGCATCCTTGGGGCCGTGGCCGAAGACCACGACGCCGATGGCAACGTCTCCGGCGAGGATTGGCACGCCGAGCCACGACTCGCTCTGGTGGCCCGCCTCGACGTCTTCGGCGTAGGTCGCCGTCACGGAACCGGCAGCCTGCTGGGCAGCGAGCGTCCCGAATCGAAGCGGCCGCCGCGCTTCGATCAGCTGCGATGTCAGGCCCTGCCCGAGCGGGATCGGGTCGCCGTGGACTCGCCGCCCTCGATCGAGCTCGAAGGGGAAGGTGACCTGGTTGGCGGCGCGGTCGTACAGCCCGATATAGATGTCGTCTGCGTTGACCAGGGTGGCGAGACGCGGGCCGACGACCTCGATGATCGCCTCGAGATCGAGTTGCTGGGCGAGCGCCGCGCCGATCTCGTTGACGACGGCCAGCTCGGCGTTCCGCTGCTCCGTCTCGGCAAGAAGGCGCTTCGTTTCGGCGAAGAGCCGGGCGTTCTGGAGAGCCACGCCCATGCTCGAGGCGATGGTCGAGACGAGCCGTTCGTCCGACTCGGTGAAGACGTCCCGGCGCGGGTGACCGAAGCCGACGAGCCCGATCGCGTCGTCCCCGGCGAGGATGGGCACGCCGAGCCAGGACTCGCTCAACGCAGTGTCTCGAAGCGTCGGAACGACGGCCCCGGCCGCCTCGGACTCGGCAGCGGTTCCGAATCGCAGGGGCTTCCTGGTTCGCAGGACGATCGAGCTCAGGCCCTGGCCCAGCGGCACTAACGGGCGCGGCTCCACGCGCCGGCCACCGTCGAGCTCATACGGGAAGTCGATCTGGCTCGTGGCTCCGTCGTACAGCCCGATGAAGAAGTCGGGCGCGTCGATGATGGCCGCGAGCCGTTCGCCGACCAGCTCGACGATCGCCCCGAACTCGAGCTGCTTTGCCAGCGCGCCGCCGATCTCATTCACCAGGGCCAGCTCGGCATTGCGCTGCTCGGTCTCGCCAAGCAGGCGCTTCGTCTCGTCGAAGAGGCGGGCGTTCTCCAGGGCCACGCCCATGCTCGAGGCGAGCGTGGACAGGAGCCGCTCGTCCGATTCGCTGAATGCGTACGTCGGGATCCGTTCGAGGGCGATCGCCCCGAGCACTCGATCGCCGGCGAGGATCGGGACACCGAGCCAGGATTCGGCGTCCTGGGTGCCCAGGACGATGGCGCCGTGGGCCTGCGCCTCCGCGGTGGTGTTGAGGCGCAGCCCCCGCCTCGTGCGGATCACCTCGGAGGCGAGACCGGGGCCGAATGGTCGCGGTGGCCATTCCGTCCGCCCGCCCTGGTCCATCGAATACGGCGTGGTGATCGTGTTCGAGGTTGGGTCGTACAGGGCGATGATTGCCGAGGGGACGTCGAAGATCGATCGGATGCGCTCGCCCACGAGCTCGATCACGGACTGGAAGTCGAGCTGCTGCGCGAGCGCCGCGCCGATCTCGTTGATGACCGCGAGCTCCGCGTTGCGCTGCCGGATCTCGGCCGTGGTTCGGGCCCGTTCGAGCGCAGCCGCGACGTGCTGGCCAACGAAGATCAGGACCTGCTCATCGGCCTTCGAGTACGACCTGTCTTCGCGATAGCTCTGGACGGCGAGGACGCCGATGGTGCGCCCCTGGCTCTTCAGGGGCACGCCGACAAAGTCCTCCGAGAGAACCCCGACCGGGTCGAACTCGCCTCTCGCCGTTTTGGCTCGGATCCCGGCGCTGTTCTCGTGGAACGGGCGCCCGGTACGGACGATGTATCCGGTCAGACCCCTCGTCTCCCGTTCGCCGAACGGCAGCCACGCGCGAGGGTTCCACCACTGGCTGTCGACGGTGTCGACGTAGTAGGCGAAGTTGATCTCGCGACGGGCCTCGTCGACGAGCGCGATGTACATGTTCTCCGCGTACATCAGCTCGCCGATGACGTCGTGGATTCCCCGGTAGAAGGCGTCGAGGTCCTCGGCCGCGCTTGCCAGCTCGGCGATCCGGTACAGGGCCTGCTGGGGCGGGGCGGCGTCAGCCGCGGAGCGCGGTCGCGCCGCGTGCGCCTTGACGCGCGTCGTGGACTTCGAGGGCTTGGCCGCGCCGTTCCCTCGGGACGCGGTCGCGCGCGGTCGGGCGCGGGTCGTCATAGGGACCGATTCATGGACGAGCAGTGCCTCCGCGGGAACGCCGCGGCGAGGATACCGGAGCGCGCTGGCCGGGGGACGTCAGCGCGATACGCTCGGCCGATGGATGGGGAACGCTGGGTCAAGCCGGTGACGCTCGAAGGGTCGATCGTGCGGCTCGAGCCACTCTCCTTCGATCACCTCGACGGGCTCGCCGACGTGGCCTTCAACGAGTCGATCTGGCGCTGGACGCTCGCCCGCCCGACCGAGATCGGTGGCCTGCGCGCCTGGATCGAGGCCGCGCTCGCGAATCGCGCGGCCGGCTCGGAGATGGCATTCGCAACGATCGAGCAGTCGACCGGCCGGGCCATCGGCAGCACGCGCTTCATGTCCATCGTTCCCGAGCACCGCCGGCCCGAAATCGGCTGGACCGTGGTCGGCCCGGCCTTGCCGCGCAAGGGCCCCCACCCGGAAGCGAAGTCACCCCCGCTTCCGGACCCCCTTCAGGACCCCGGAACCCAAACCCGTCCCGTCCCAAACCCGTC
>CAYXVP010000026.1:10771-14089 GCA_964468305.1 uncultured Anaerolinea sp.
GCCGGCGCCGGGGCGCGCGCCCCGCTGGTTCGGTGGGTCGCGCCGGCGTGGCAGCGCAAGGGCGCCAACCAGGAGGCGAAGTACCTCCAGCTGCGGCACGCCTTCGAGGACCTCGATGCCAATCGCGTCGAGTTCAAGACCGATTCGCTGAACGACAAGGCGAACCCGGCCCTGGTGGCCATCGGGGCGACGTTCGAGGGTACGTTTCGGAACCACATGATCATGCCGGGCGGGCGGCTGCGGCACTCGAACTACTACAGCGTCACCAGGGAGGAGTGGCCGGACAGGAAGGCGAAGCTCGAGGCGAGGCTCGCCTCGCTCCGGTAGCTCTGCCATCATCGACGCGCCGGACGCATCCCGGCGCTACCGGAGGCGTAAACCGTGATCGATCTCCTGGTCAAGATCCTGATCAACGCGATCGGCGTCTACGTCGCGGTCCTGATCGTCCCCCAGATTCACTTTCCGGCCGCCGACAACCTGCTCAAGTTCGAAGGCAACTGGTGGCAGGTGATCGTGGTCGCGTTGATCCTGGCCGTGATCAACACCTACGTGAAGCCGATCGTCAAGGCGCTGTCGTTCCCCATCACGCTGCTCACGGTCGGGCTGTTCTCGCTGGTCCTGAACGCGCTATTGCTGCTGCTGGTGGCATTCATCTCCGACAAGCTCAACATCAACTTCACGATCGGTGGCTTCCCGCCTGCCTTCACGGCCGATGCGTTCGTCGGGGCACTGCTCGGCTCGATCGTGATCAGCATCGTGTCGATCGTGCTGGGGATGCTCGATCGAGGGCGCCGAATCGTCTGAAGCACGCCCGAGCCGCCCCCGGCTCGGAGCGGCGATGTCCGCAAGGCGAGCATTTCTGGCGCTGCCGTGCCGACAAGGAGCAGGCGAACGTAGCTCGAAGGAGGCTGCGGGCGGCAACGCAGGACCGCTTGTCCGCTGGTATCTCGTCTGCACGCTCAGAGGGCACCGTGAGCGTCGCTTCGCGAGGGGATTGATGAGCTGGCAGAGCCTCATACCGCTGGCCCAGTGGCGAATTTGCTCGTCTTGCGGTCACGCGGTTGCGGAAGGTCCGCGAATCTCCCGGAGCCGCACGTTTGCAAACCCTAGTCGCCGCCGGCGCAGCGCCGCGTGACCGAGTCGCCGGTCGTCGAACCCCTGCCCAGCATCGGGTCGGCGCTGCTCGAGGCGGCACGCCGCTTCGGGACGCCCGTCCAGGTCACGGACGCAGCCGAGCTGGAGGCGGCCGCGACCGCGGTGCGCGACGCGTTCCCGGATCCGTGGCTGCGCGCGTTCTCGGTCAAGGCCAACGACGTGGCGGCGATCGTCGGCCGCATCGCCGCGTTCGGGTTCGACGCCAACGTCGTGTCCCGTGGCGAGTGGACGATCGCGCGGCGGGCGGGCCTGCCGAATACGCGGATCACGCTCGAGGGCGTGGGCAAGACGGACGCCGACCTGCGCGCGGCGGTGCGCGCCTCGGCCGGTGGGGCGCCGCTGCGCTGGATCGCGATCGAGTCGCTCGACGAGGCCCGGGCGTTGGTCCGGATCGTTGCCCCATCGCTCCGCGAGGCCAAGCTGGACGTCCTGTTCCGACTCAACCCCGAGGTCGCGCCCGAAACGCTCCGCGAGCTGGCCGTCGGCGCCGCGGGCTCGAAGTTCGGGATGACCGCCGACGAGCTGTCGGAAGCGGTCGAGGTCGTCGGGGCGGCTCGCGGGCTGGTGCCCCGCGGGGTCCACCTCCACGTCGGGTCGCAGCTGCGCGCGGTCGACGCGTGGCGCGACGCCGTACGGCGCGGCCTGGCGCTGGTGGGGCTGCTCGGCGGCTCGCGAGCGCGATTCGACACGCTCGACGTGGGTGGTGGCTTCCCGATCCTGCCGCGCGGGGAGCCGGCCCCGGATCCGGCGCGATTCGCGCGGGAGCTGCCGGCCCTCCTCGCGGCGATCCCCGCCGACCGGCGACCGCAGCGGCTTGCGATCGAACCCGGTCGCGCCCTCGTGGCCCGAGCCGGCTACCTCGTCGCCCGCGTGCTCCACATCCGTGAGCGCGGCGGCCGCCAGGTCATCCTCGACACCGGCATGACCGAGCTCATTCGGCCCGCCCTGTACGACGCCTGGCACGAGATCACGGCCCTGACCTCCCTCGGGCGCACGCTCGAGACCAACCCGTCCGGCCTCGAGCCGGCGCGCGCCGAGGGGCCCATCTGCGAGTCGACCGACCACCTCGGTGAGCATCTGCTGCCCCGACTTCGACGAGGCGATCTCGTCGTCATCCGCGACGCCGGCGCCTACGGCGCGTCGTTCGGCTCGGCCTACAACGGCAGGCCGCGGCCGCCGCAGGTGATCGTCGAGCGCGACGGCACATTGGAGCTCGCGCGCCGGCGGGGGAGCGTCGGGGCCCTCGGCTGAGGTCTCGCCCTACACTCCGCGCCGATGGGCGCCGTCGACACGATGGAAGACTTCTTCGAGAAGCTCAACGAGGGCGATCGCCAGGGCGCGGTCGCGTTGATGGACGAACGCGTCGAGATGCGCGTGCACGTCGGCGACAACGCCCGCACGCTGCGCGGGGTCGAGCAGGTCGGCGGCTGGTTCCTCCGCGCGGAGCCCGGCCTGAAGATGATCCCGGGCGAGGTTCGTGACCTCGGGATCACCTACCAGGCGGATGTGCTCAGCGTTCGACCCGGCGCCCCCAGCCAGCACCTCGACGCCTCGTTCCGCGTCGAGGCCGGCAAGATCACCAGCATCAACCTGACCCCGCGCTAGCTGTCACGGCGCTCCCCGCCGCGCGCCCGACTCAGCTCGAGGCGGGGCTTGCCGCCGGCAGCCCGCTCGGCTGCGGGATCGGGATGATCACCTGGTCGCCGATCTGCAGCCGATTGGGATCCGGGATGGTATCGGCGTTGGCGGCGATCAGCTGCGCCAGCGGCACGTGGAACTTCTTGGCGATCTTCGACATGGTGTCGCCGGACTGAACGACGTAGACCTGCGGCGTGGCCACGGGGACCGGTGTGGGCGCGAACGTCTCTACCGCCGTCGAGGCGAGGGGCGAGGGGCTCGGGCTCGAGAGGCCGGCCGGGCCGCCGAAGCCGAGGATCCCCGGCAGTGCGAACAGGACGGCCGCGGCGAGGGCCAGCGCCACAACGGCCACCAGCAACGGGGGCACCGACAGCTCCGGCAGCCGCCGGGCGCGGAGCGTGGGGTAGACCTCGAGCGGCCGGGCGCGCTCCCACTCCGGCGCCGCGGAATCGCGGTGACGCTCGCGTCGGGGCGGTGGTGTGGGGTGCGCGTCCCCCATCGAGTCCGCGGCGGCGCCCGGCGAGC
>CAYXVP010000027.1:0-13899 GCA_964468305.1 uncultured Anaerolinea sp.
CCCACCAGGAGCGCAACCCGTTCTTCGGCGGCGTCAATCCCGAGCCGATCCGGCCGAACATCGACGAGGCCCTGGGCATCCTGGCGACGGGCGGCCACGACTTGGGCCTGCTCCTCGACGGCGACGCGGATCGCGCTGGAGCCGCGGACGAGCAGGGCACCTTCATCCACCAGCTCGAGGTCACCGGGCTGCTCATGTACTACCTGGCCGAGCACCGCGGCCTGCGCCAGCCGGTCGTGATCTCCGTGAACAACACCTCGATGGCGGCGCGGCTCGGGGAGCACTACGGGATCAAGGCATACGAGAGCCCGGTCGGGTACAAGTTCATCGGCCCGCTGATGATCGAGACCGGGGCCATGATGGGCGCCGAGGAATCTGGCGGGTTCGGCTTCGGGATGCACCTCCCGGAGCGCGACGGGATCTACGCCGACCTGCTTCTGCTCGACCTGTTCCTGCGCGAGAAGGCGCGCGGCGTGTGGCCCGTGTCGAGGATCCTTGCCCAGTTCCATGAGCTCGCCGGGCCGTCGTTCTACCGGCGCATCGACGTGCACGTCGAGCGGGCTGTCTACGCCGAGACGAAGCGACGGCTGCTCGAGGACCTGGCGGGAACGCCCCCATCGTCGCTGGCGGGCCGGAAGGTCGCGCGGACGCAGCCGCTGACGACGAACGACGGCTTCAAGTTCTTCGTCGACGACGGCTCGTGGCTGCTGATTCGCACCTCCGGCACGGAGCCGCTCGTGCGCGTCTACACCGAGGCGATGCCCCCCGGTGCGCGGGACGGGCTTGCCGGCGCGGGCGGGAAGCTCGTCCGTGGCTGAGGCCACCGCGGACCGGCGGGCCGCCGTGCCGGCGCCTCCGGCTTCGCAGCTGCCCCGGCGGGTCGACAAGCCGTGGGGTCACGAGGAGATCTGGGCCCACACCGACAAGTACGTCGGCAAGATCCTCCAGCTGGAAACCGGCAAGCGACTCTCGTTCCAGTACCACGAGGTTAAGGACGAGTGGATCCAGGTACTGTCGGGCCGGCTCCTGCTGACCCTCGAGAACGACGATGGCGTAATCGAGGATCGCAAGCTGGGTCCGGGCGAGGGCGCCCACGTGCCGACCGGCCGCCGGCACCGCTATACCGCGATCGTGACGTGCCGGATGATCGAGGTCTCCACGCCCGAGCTCCTTGACGTCGTGCGCATCGAGGATGACTTCGGCCGCGAGGGCACGTTCCAGCCGTAGGCGACGGATGAGCGATTTCCTTGCCGACACGACCGACCTGCTGCGGCGGACCCCAAACGTGCTGCGAGCCCTGCTCCTCGGCCTGCCCGCAGGCTGGGTCGACACACCCGACAAGGAAGCTGGCTGGACTCCCAAGGACGTCGTCGGCCACCTCGTGACCTCGGAGCTCGACAACTATCTCGCCCGCGCCAAGCACATCCTCGAATACGGCGCGAGCACGCCATTCAAGCCCTTCGACCGCTTCGCCATGCTCGAGCGCGACAGGGAGGCGACCATTGACCAGCTGGTGGACCGCTTCGCGGACCTGCGGGCGAAGAACATCGCGAACCTGGGCGAGCTCGTCAGCGACGGGGACCTGGATCGGAAGGGTCTCCATCCGGCCATCGGCGAGGTGACGCTGCGCGAGCTGCTCGCGACGTGGGCCGTTCACGATCTCGACCACGTCTCGCAGATCTTCGCGGGCATGGCGGGCTCGCACGACGCCGATGTCGGCGGCTGGAAGGCCTACCTCGGCATCCTCCTCCGCCGCGACGACCCGGCCGCAGTGGCGGGCTGAAATCCGGGGCATCCGCTCCCAGATCGGCTCCCAGGTTGGTGTCTCATCTTTGTCGAATGACACGCGGGAGAGCGTTGGACGGCTAGACGAAGCGCTGACGGCCGAATCGCGGCCGATTCGGGCCGAATCTGTGTGAAATGGCACCGCCGGTGTCATCCGACGTAGATCGAATCGTGCGCTCGCGTCGAACGCTACCCACGGTGGCATCCGACGAGGAGCCGGGTGTCGGCGCACCCGCCGATGCCGGACTGACGGCGCATCGTCGCTGGTCCGGTTTCTCATGGCCGGGTCCGGCGGTGCGGTGTAGGCTTGGGCCGCGACCGTCTCGCCCGGTCGGTGCAGGACTGGACGGCGGCGCCACTGCCCCATTCCGGGGCCGGAGGGTCTGGCCAGATGCACTCTTCCCTGATCGGCAAGGTCGAGAAGGCCAACCGCTACGCCCGCGAGCTCGATCGCATCTCGATCGATCGCCTGGCGCTCACGTTCCGCGGTGACAACGACACCCACCACGTGAGTCTCGACGCCGGTCAGTGGCACTGCACCTGCCACTATTTCGAGTCGTGGGGGAGCTGCGTCCACCTGCTGACGCTGCAGAAGGTGTTCGGGGTCATGCTCCCCGATGCCGCCCAGGTGTCGATCTTCACGCCCGTCCAGGCCGCGACACCCGCGTGACCTTGGGCCGTTGCGGCCCTCCGCCATAGCTCATTGCTCGTCGGGCAGGATCGCCCAGCCGATCCGCGGCAAACCGACCATGTCCGGGCCCTGGGTGAACCATGTCAGGAGGTTCCCGCTGACGGATAGCCCGCCGTAGGTTGGCCCGTCCGCCCCGGTTTGACCGAGGTCGACGAGACGTCGCGCAGTCAGGTCGTAGATGGCGAGACGCGAGTGCGTGATCTCGTCGAAGGCGAGATAGCGGCCGCCGATCGACGGTCGATTCGCGTTCGGCACCGGCACCGTCTCGACCGACTGCGTGCCGCGTTCCTGGACGTGGATGGTCCCCCAGTTCAGGGCTGCCGAGTCGCCCTCGGCGGTCTTCCAGGCGATGAAGCCGTCGTTGACCGCCGGGTTGAAGTCGTTCCCGCTGCCGGCGAATCGAACCGGTTGGGCTTGGGCGTTTGACAGGTCGAGCATCTCGAGATGGAACTCGTTGCCTGCCCCCGTGCCATCGAAGTCCGGGTGGATGATCGCGTACCAGAGCTCGTCGCCGTTGAGGCACGGATACCACAGGAGTGCCTCGTTGATCGAGTAGCTGAGCAACGTCGTCGGGTGGCCGAGGTCGCCGAGCGAGGCGATCCGGAGCCGGCTCACCCAGCCGCTCGCAGGTTCGTCGAAGGCTGCCCAGGCGATCCGTGCGTCGTCCATCGCCAACGTCGGCGGATGGCCCGCATTCCGTGCCTGGCCCCGATCGAGCTCGACGGGTTGCCCGCCGGGCCCCGACAGGTACCAGACCCGCCAGCCTCCGTCGCCGACCGCCGAGCTTCGTTCGACGAGTGCATACCCGCCCGCCGAAGCGGCGGCGTCGGTTATGGCGACATCACCGTTCGGGCTCGTGTAGAGACGCTCGGGCTGCGCGGCGTCGGGGACGTACCGCCACAGGTCGCCGCGCGAACCCGACCAGAGCACTTGCCCGTGCGAGCTTCGAAGCAGATTCGGGACGAATCGCGGATCGAGCGCGTGCAATTCGATCCCGCTCGAGGATGTGGTCGCGGGGCCCTCGCTCGGCGCCGCCGCCTGGAGGAGCCAGGCTCTCGGGACGGCGGCGGGGCTCGGGCCGGCTCCCGTGCAGCCCGCCAGGAACGCCGACGCGAGGGCGGCAACCGCGCACGCGGCGCGCACGCGGTTGCTGCCGACAGTGGGCCCGTTCACCTACCAGACCAGGTGACCGCCCTGGTTCCAATCATTGACCTGCCACAGCACGGACACGAGGTCGGTGAACGTGCCGGTCGAGCCGCCGTATCCGCCCGAGGAGTCGTTGTACGACATGGTCGGCCCGGTCGTCCCCGGCAGGCCCGTATAGCCGCGGACCGTGATCCAGTGATGCGCACCGTCGTAGACGTCCGGCCAGCTCGCCAGATGGTTGGCCCCCGCGCTCGCCTGGTGCGGCGCGGTCGCCGCGACGAGCGGCATGCCGAACGTCGCGATGTCGGTGATCACCATGTTGTGGAAGTTCGACCTGGTCCCCGAGTTGTCGTAGATGTAGACCCAGTTCGAAACCGGCTTGAGCACGGCGTCCGATCGATTGAGGCCCGCGGCGATGCTTGCGCCCCCGGTGCCGTTGACCGTCGTGTTCATCCAGCCGGCGATCGTGCTCTGCTTGCGCCAGTTGATCGATGCGTCCTCCGCGCCAGCCTTGGTCCGGTTGAAGACGACGATCCCACGGCTGTAGTTGATGACGACCTGCCCGGCTGCCGGGCCGCAGTTGTAATAGGTGGTCTGCTGGCGCGCACGGGTCTCGAGCATCCTCGTCGTCGGTGGCGTGGCGGTCGGCGGTGGCGGCGTCGCCGAGGGCGGCGCCGGCGTGGCGGTCGGCGGTGGCGTCATCCCCTCACATGGGTCGAATTCGCATTGGTATGACGGCCGGCTGACCAGGCTCTCGCTTCGCTTGGCGCCCTGGGCGACGGCTGTGATCGAGTCCGCGATCGTCCGCTTTCCCTGCACGAAAGCGGCCTCTGCCGGCGTCAGGACCGACAGCTGAGTGTCGTTGTCCGGCTCCCCGTCGCTGATGCGAATCGGGCCAGCCGCGAGGGCGAGCCCCGGCAACAGCGTTGCCGCCAGGACCACCGTCGCCGCCCCTGCCGCCCACCGTCGCCCGCGCCTCTCCATCTCGTCCTCCGCGGCGGGTTGCCGGCGGGAGGCGAGCGGCGTCGATGATCTGACGCGGCGCTTACTGGAGGCTTATCGGTCGGCATCGGCGGCCGTCGCCCCGCCGCCGGGGGAGTGCTAGGCTGCGACGGCCGTCATCCGACGACACGCTGCGTGGCCGCGAAGCCGGTGCGAGTCCGGCACAGTCCCGCTACGGTGACCATCGCCTGCATCTCGCCGCGATGGAAGTCCGGACGCCGACCGCGCAGTGGCTGCTCATCCTTCGAGAGAAAGGGTAGGCACTGCGATGCGACCCACCGGCTGAGGCGGCCCCTCCCCGACGTCCCGAGGCGCGCCCCGGCGCGCCCGAGCCCCTTCATCACGCCGGAGACACCGATGGCTGCCCGTTTTCCGACGCGCCTCGTCGCGCTCATCGCCGCCCTGTTCATCGTCCTCGGCTGCGCCGGCCAGGGCGTGGCCCCATGGACGCCCGGCGCCGGTACTCCCGGGCCGTACCTGACCCCCGCGCCGACGCCGACCCGCGAGCCAACCGCGCCGCCGCCCTTCCCGGTCACGCTGACCGACGACGAGGGCACGGCGGTCACGATCCAGTCCGAGCCACGAAAGATCGTCTCCCTGACGCCCGCCACGACCGAGACGCTGTTCGCGCTCGGCGTCGGTGCTCGCGTCGTGGGCAAGGTCGAGGACATCGCCAACTACCCGCCCGAGGCCGCCTCCATCCCGGTGATGGCCACCTTCTCGGGCGTCGACGTCGAGAAGATCGTCGCGGCCGGCGCCGACCTCGTCGTGTCCGGCGGCGCCGGCCTCACCCAGGGCGCGGCCGTCGAACAGCTGCGTCGAGCAAACATCCCGGTGGTCGTGAGCTACCCGAAGACGATCGCCCAGGCCATCGCCGGCTTCCGCCTGCTGGGCCAGGCGGTCGGGGCGGCGGACGCGGGCAACAAGCTCGCCGACGACACGAAGGCGAAGATCGACGAGCTCGCCGCGTCGGTGGCGAACGTCACCCACAAACCGCGCCTGTTCTACGAGATCGACAACACCAACGGCATCTTCACGCCGCCCGCGAACTCGATCTACGGCGAGATGTTCAAGCTCGCCGGCGCCGACCCGATCTCCGGCGACGCCAACTACTCGATCTCCCTCGAGGACCTCGTCGCTGCCGACCCGGAGGTCATCCTGCTCGGCGACGCCGCCTACGGCGTCAAGCCCGAGGACGTCGCCAAGCGCCCGGGCTGGGGCGACATGACCGCGGTCAAGCATGGCAACATCGCCCCGATCGACGACATCCTCGTGACCCGTCCCGGGCCGCGCCTCGTCGACGGACTCCAGGCCCTGATCCGGGCGATCCAGCCGCAGCTCGTCGAGGCGTCACCAGGGGCATCGGGGGCCGCGTCCGCGGCGCCATGACCGCGATTGCCTCGACTCGCAGCGGCATCATCGGCCGGCCGCGCATCGCCCGCCGGCCGGCGCTCCTCGGCGCCGTCGGCCTCGGGGCGCTCGCAATCGTCCTGGTTCTCGGGGTTGCGGCGGGCTCCGTGTTCGTCCCGCCCGGCGACACCCTTGCGATCCTCGCCCACCGCGTGCTCGGCCTCGACGTCGCGGTCACCTGGACGCGAGCGGAGGAGACGATCGTCGTCGACCTGCGGCTACCGCGCGTCCTCACGGCGATGACGGTCGGGGCGGGCCTGGCCGTCGCCGGGGCCACGTTCCAGGGCGTGCTCCGAAACCCGCTGGCCGATCCTTACGTCCTCGGCACCGCCTCCGGCGCGGCGCTGGGCGCGGCGGTCGCGGTGCTGGTTCCGGTGCGGACGGTGTTTCTCGAGTTTGGCCTGCTCCACGGGCTCGCATTCGCGGGGGCGCTCGGCGCGGTCTTTCTCGTGTACCGGTTCTCCCGCGTGGGCGGGCACGGCCAGATGACGAGCCTGCTCCTGACCGGCTACGCGGTTGGTTCCCTGCTCGCCGCCGGCCTCGCGATGGCGATGTACCTGTCGGGCACGGGCCTGCGCCAGATCTTCACGTACCTGTTGGGCGGTTTCGAGGCGGCTTCGTGGGTCCGTTTCGCAACCGCCCTCCCATTGGTCCTCGGCGCCTCGGCGCTGATGCTCGCCCGGGCCCGGTCACTTAACGGATTCCTGCTGGGCGAGGAGGCCGCCGCCCACCTCGGGGTGGATGTGCGCCGGGAGCGCGCCATCCTGCTGGGCCTCGCCTCGCTCGCCACCGCGGCGGCGGTCGCCATCTCGGGGCTCATCGGCTTCGTCGGCCTCGTCGCGCCGCACGTCGTCCGCCTCGCGGTCGGCCCGAACGCGCGGCTCGTGCTGCCCCTCGCGGCGCTCTTCGGGGCGGTCCTCATGGTCGGCGCGGACCTCGCCGCGCGGCTGCTCGGCGAGATCCCCGTCGGGGTGGTGACGGCGGTCATCGGCGCGCCATTCTTCCTCGTCCTGCTCCGTCGCGCGCGCGCGGGCTACGAGCTGTGATCCCGGTCGCGTGATTCACGTCGGACGGATCACCGTCGCCTACCGCGGCCGGCCCGCACTCACGGAGGTCGACCTCCACGTCGCGGCCGGCGAGCGGATCGCCCTCGTCGGCCCGAATGGCGCGGGCAAGTCGACGCTCCTCCGCGCGATCGCGGGGCTCGTCGAACCCGCCGTGGGCTCGGTCGAGCTCGACGGCGCCCCGATCGCCCGCCTCGACCGCCTCGCCATCGCCCGTCGCCTCGCCGTCGTGCCCCAGTTTTCCCAACTCCCCTTCGCGACGACGGTCGAGGAGGTCGTGGCACTCGGCCGGCTGCCCCACGAGCACCCGATCCGAGGCCCCCGCCCTGCCGATCGCGCCGCAATCGCCGCGGCGATCGACCGGGTTGGCGTCGGCCACCTGCTGGGCCGCGACGCGCGCGAGCTGTCCCTCGGCGAGCGGCAGCTCGTCCTGCTCGCCATGGCCGTCGCTCAGGCCGCGCCCATGCTCGCGCTCGACGAGCCGACGGTCCACCTGGACTTGCGGCACCAGGTCGAGGTCATGGAGCTGCTGGTCGATTTGAACGAGCGCGACGGCACGACGATCGTCGCAGTCCTCCACGATATCGGCCTGGCCGCGCACTTCTTCCCGCGCGTGGCGGTGCTGGGTCGAGGCCGGTTGGTCGCCGATGGCGCGCCGCGGGAGGCCCTTTCCTCGGATCGCATCCGCGACGTGTTCGGCGTCGATCCGGCGCTGGTGCGGCAGACCGCCTGAGCCCCGACGTCGTGAGCAAGATCGTGCTCGCCCCGAGCTGAGGGTGTGCGCGGCCCGGCGCATCAGGCCGCTGGTGGACGCTCCACCCGGGACCGCACCCACCGGCGGATCAGCGACTGCACCGGGAAGATCAGCAGCCAGCTCAGCTCGACGATGTTGGTGCCGAACCGGAGGAGGGCCAGCGATCCCAGCATGACGATCGGTACGGGGACGCCCCGGAGCAAGCCCAGGAGCTCGTCGGATCCAGTGACGTCTGGCCGGAGGAGGCCCCGGCGAGAGGCGACGAGCCAGCTCGCGGTTCCGAGCAGGCCGCCGGCTGACACGTTGAGCACGTACAGCACCGTCGCCGCCGGCAGGTCGCCATGGGAGCCGAGGACCGCTGTCGGGAACGGCAGCAGCGCGACGAATGCGAGAAGCAGGAGATTGGCGAGGAGCAGCGGCTCATCGACACGCGCAATGAATTGAAACCGGCGCCAATGGGCGAGCCAGAAGAAGCCGACCACCGCAAACGTGACGGCATAGGCAAAGACCTTCGGCGCGAGCTGCGCCAAGGCATTGACGAGCTGCGCGTCGGTCAGGCCGGCGGGCAGGTCGGGGAGGCGGACGTCGAGGGCGAGAAGCGTGATCGCGAACGCAAAGATGGCATCGGAGAACGCCACCAGGCGATCGCGGCCGATGTCCGGAACCGGCTGCGGCTCGGGTTCGACGGCGGTCACCCGGGTTGCCTCCAGCCAGGCGCGAGGCCAAGGTCCTCGAGCCAGCTCGCGATGTGCTCTGCGACCTCCTCCCAGCCGTCCTGGGCGATGATCCAGTGGACGCGGTTCGGGAATTCGCGGAAGTCGGTGCGAGCGGACGAGCGCGCGTAGGCGCGGTGATTGCGCCGGTTCACGACGGGCGGCACGACGTGGTCTTTCTCGCCCGCGATCAGGAGCAACGGCGCGCGGGTCCCGTTGGCGAAGTTGACCCGGGTCGGGCTGCGCGGGTGCACCTGGGCCGTCGCGCCCTGGAAGAACACGCGGCCGGTCTCGGGAACGACGTGCCTGTCGTACGCGACTCTCGCGTCGGCGTCCGGCAGCGTGTGCACGAAGCCGTAGCGGAACTCGCCGAACGACCAGCGGACCACGCGCGTCCCGAACAGCGATCGAAGCAGCGCGCCGCCGAGCGCTCGGAACGCGCTGGGCTCGAACGGCCACACGCCACGCGGCGGTGCCGAGTCGATGGCAACACCCGCCGCCCCGAGCCCACGATCGAGGAGGATCTGCGTGAACAGCCCGCCGAACGAATGCCCGATCAAGATTGGCGGTCCAGGGTCGTCGAGCGACCGGACGAGTTTCTCGTAGTGGTCGACGATCTCGCCGACGCCGAGTCCCTTGAGCGGCGAGGGGTTGGCACGGATCGCCTCGACCGGCCGGTCCTTGCCGGGCCACGCCGGCGCGAGGCAGCGGTAGCCCCGCGCCTCGAACCAGGGCAGCATCCGCTCCCAGCAGGTCGGCGTGACCCACGCGCCGTGGATGAAGACGATCGTGCGGGCCATCGCCCTCGATTGTGGCTCAGGCCGCTGTGCCGAGCGCGGCCTCCGTCAGCTGGGCGACGACGTCGGCGGTCTTGTTGAGGTCGGTGCCGGAGCGCGGCATCGTCGCGGTCGGGCCGAAGCCGACAATTCTGTTCGCCGCCGCGAGGAGCCGCACCGCGATCACCGCCGTCCAGACCGAGATCCCGCCACGCTCGGGCATCGCGACCGACAGGCTCTCCGAGGCATCGATCGCGTCGAGATCGAAGGCGATGTACATGCCGTCGCAGCGTGCACCCACGACGCGGGCCCACGTCTCGAGCGCCGCGAGCCCCGCCGGTCCGGCGAGCATGCCCGCCCCGAAGTGGGCGATGGGGGAGGCGGCGAGCATCCGCGACTCCTGCTGATCGAGGACCTGTCCGCCCAGGAGCGCAGCGTCCTCCTCCTTGGCGGTCGGCCCGTCGCAGGCCTTGACGAGGCTCGGGTCGCCGCGGCCGCAGAGCATCGCGAAGGGCATGCCCCACACGTTGCCCGAGGGCGTCGTCGTCGGGACGTTGAAGTCGCCGTGGGCGTCGAACCAGGCGATCGCGATCCGAGCCTCGGGGGCGATGCGCTTGAAGCCCGCCATCGCCGCGGCATGGGACGTGCAGTCGCCGCCGAGCAGGAGCAGGCGGGTGGAGTCGCTGACCGTGCCCGACCCGGCGGTCATGACCTCCTCGACCCGGCTTGCGAGGACCGGCATGTAGTCGATGATCCGCTGCCAGTTCTTCATGATCGGGTCGGGGTCGGCGACCCAACCCGCCTCGATCGGGACGTCGCCGTGGTCGACGAATGCCGCGCCGGCAAGACCCTTCCTCGACCGAAGCCGCTCGAGGAGGTTGACGGCGCGCAGCGCCGAAGGACCCTTGTCCATGCCGGCGAAATGGCCCCCGAGCGCCGTCGGTGAGCCGAGGATCGCGATCGTGTCCGTCACCGCCCGGGCAGTCTAGCGGGGGAGGTCGGTGCGGACGGTCACCGGGGGCTGCATCATCGCGCCGTGCGCATCGCCGACTTCGCGCTGGAGCGGTACTTCGCCCGCTGGGAGTTCGCGGTCAAGCACGTGCTGGGCGCAAGCGACGTCGAGGGTTGGCCGATGGCCGAGCTCGTCGCGCTCGCCGACGACGAGACCCGGCCGATGTGGGACGGGCTCCGCCTCGGCTACACGGAGTCGACCGGCCACCCGATGCTCCGAGCGGAGATCGCGCGGTTGTACGACTCGCTCGGGGCCGACGACGTGCTCGTCTTCGCCGGCGCCGAGGAGGCGGTGTTCTGCCTGTTCAACACCTCGGTCGAGGCCGGCGACCACGTCATCGTCACGTGGCCCGGCTACCAGTCGCTGTACGAGGTCGCGCGCTCGGCCGGGGCGCACGTCTCGGTCCACGCCCTGCGCGAGGACGACGGCTGGTCGCTCGACGTCGATCGACTGATCCGGTCGTTCCGGCCGGAGACGCGCATGGTCGTCGTCAACGCGCCACACAACCCGACCGGCATGCTGCCGTCCGAGGCCGATTGGCGCCGCCTCGCGGCGGCCTGCGCAGAGGTCCGGATCCGGCTCGTCGCCGACGAGGTCTACCGGTTCCTCGAGCATGACGACGCAGCGACGCTGCCGGCCGGGGCCGACCTCGACGGACGCAACATCTCGATCGGGGTCATGTCGAAGTCGTTCGCCATGCCCGGGCTCCGCATCGGCTGGCTGGCGACGCGCGACCGCTCCGTGCGCGATCGTTGCGCTCGGCTCAAGGACTACACGACGATCTGCTCGTCCGCGCCGTCGGAGGTCCTCGCGCTGATCGGGCTGCGGGCCAAGGAGCGCGTGCTCGCGCGCTCGCGCGAGATCGTCGCGGCCAACCTGGCCGTGCTTGATGGGTTCTTCGCGCGCCATGCCGACACGCTGGCCTGGGCCCGGCCAAAGGGCGGCTCGATCGGCTTCCCGCGGCTGGTGCCGGGCGGCGCGGCGGGTTCGTCGGCGGACCGCTTCGCCGCCGCGCTCGTCGAGAGGACGGGCGTCTTGCTGCTGCCCTCGTCGACGTTCGGTTTCGGCGATTCGCACTTCCGCATCGGGCTCGGCCGAAGCGACCTGCCGCAGGCGATCGCGGCCGTCGACGGCTTCCTCGGTGGGTAGGCTGCGGCGGCCGCTGTTCTGCGGCGTCGCGGCGCTCGTCGCAGCCCTGATCGTCGCGGCGTGCGGCGTGCTCTCCCCGCCGGACCCGCGACTCTGCTCCGCGGCCCAGAACCTCAGCGCGGCGATGGCCCTCACGGCGACCGCGATCGAGGCCGACAAGGCGGGCGACCTGGCCCGGGCCCAGGGCCTCGCGACGCAGGCGCGCAGCGTGAGCGAGCTGGCCAACGCGTTGTTGGGTGGGGCGTCGGACGAGCAGAAGAGCGACCAGGTCTTCCAGGCGTTGCAGCTGGCCTACCTCGCGACCGCGCAGGCGGCCAACTCGCTCCTGCCGGCGTACTCGAACAACCATGGGACCGGGCCGGACGAGCTGGCCAGGGCGAACGCGTCGATGGCCAAGGCGCGCGAGGGGCTGCCCGGGATGTGCTTCGCGCTCCCGGCCGACGTCGAGACGCCGCGGCCCAGCTGATCGACTAGCCGGACCCTCGCGTCTGCGTGGCCCGGCCGAGCCCACGAGCTTCGAGGATTCGTCGCGCCTCCTCACTGAGCGCTGCGAATGCCGAATCGCGCTCCCTCGCCGAGGCGAACGCGAGGGTCAGGTCATCGTTCGCGCTCTTGACGCGAAGGGCGGGCACGGATCCGCCCAGCCGATGAAGCACACCGACGTCGACGGCGGAGAACGCGGAATGGAGCCGAACGGGCATCGGCTGGCCGCCGCCGATGGTGAGCTCGGCGACGCCCGGTGCGCTGTTCGCGAAGGCAAGCCTGGCCTGGATCGCGCTGTGGCCCAGTGCGCCGGAGTCGCTCGCGGCCACGACCGCGATGGGCCTCGTCGCGGGATCCGCTGCGCCCGGGGTGTCGCTCGAGAACATCGGGTAGCGTGAGCGGCGGGCGAGCAAGAGCAGCAGGCCGAGACCAGCGAGAACCACGGCCGGCCACGGCGGCGGTTGCTCCTTCGCGAGGGTGGCATCCGCGTCGAGCGTCGCCGACCAAGCAAAGCCGGCCGGCACCCCGCCATGCCCGCCCTCGAGGTGACCGCTCACCATGGTCCGCTCCAGCGCCCGCACGACCGGGCTCCGCACGACGAGGCTGGCGAAGGGTGCGGCGGGGTCGGTCAATCGATACATGTGGACGAGATCGGTCGACCCCGGCTCGTCGGCCAGGTCGCCGGCCACGATGATCCAGCTCTGGGATCGGGCCAGCTTGCCCGCGGCGAGATCCGCGAGGCTGATGCGCTCGGGCGAGACTGCGACTGCCCACAGGGCGACGGCCACGAACGCGGCCCCCAGGAGGATCCCTGGGAGCCACCGGACAGACGGTCCGAGGTCGCGTACCCCGGGCACTCGACGGAGCCGCTCGACGGCGGCCGCGAACAGCAGCCACGGCAGGCGGACGGCCGCGCTCACGGGCCGGGCGCGGGGATCCGGCCGCGGTCCATCAGGCCGGTCCGGCGTCCGGGCGGCGGAAGCGGAAGTACAGCCACGTGCCGATCGAGAGTGCTCCAAACGCGGCGAAGACGCCGAGCGCGGCAACGAACGCAGCCGGCGAGAGCTCCGAGACATAGCCCGACGTCGGCCCGATGAGGATGTGGATGAATGCGAACACGCTCAGCCAGAAGAGCAGCGCCCAGCCGAGCCGGTTCCACTTGTAGATGGAGTAGCCGGGCATGAACCGGAGCGGCATGAGCCCGAAGGCGGTCGCCTCGAGGCCGGCCACGAGGATCGCCGCGAAGGCCGTCGACAGGAGCGTCACGCCGAAGCTGTCGGCGGCGAAGCCGACGGTTCGGACCCAGGTCAGGGCCAGCCACGCCAGGACCGCCGCGGCGAGCGTCCAGATGGAGCCGTAGAACGTCTCGCGGCCCTCCTCCGCCCCCGAGACCTCGGTCACGAAGATCGCCCCGAGCACGATCCCATAGAGGTAGCCCGGCTGCAGGTTGCCGATCCTGGAGACGAGGACGAACAGCGCCGCGATGACGAGCGCCCAGGGCAGCGGCCGCAGCTGGCCGAGCTCGCCGGTCTTGCGGCGGTGGGCGAGCATCGGCGGAAGCTTGAAGCTTGCCAGCACCACGATGAGCCCGACCAGGAAGCCGAGGAACTCGGCGAGGCCGTGGAGATCCGGGCCAAATGTCGGGTCGACGAACGCGCTGATCAGCGCCGTCAGGGCGACGAACGCCAGGACCCAGCCGCGCCGATTTCGCGCGAACCCCGCGCCGGCGCGGCCCAGCGGGCCCTTGCTGAACAACGCGGCGAGGACGCTGTAGTTGTTCTCGACCGTGTTGTTGAAGAGCTCGCCGGCGAAGCCGATGAGCAGGAGCAGGAGCAAGGCCGCCGCGAAGCTGCCGCCGATGATCAGCGGGTCCGTGTTGATCTTGTCGGCGGCCAGGATCGAGTCGGCGAACGT
>CAYXVP010000028.1:0-13899 GCA_964468305.1 uncultured Anaerolinea sp.
CTGGATCTCGGCCGCTGAGACGCGTCGCCGCGAGCCGCATCTGGCCGGCAAGCTCGCGGGCGCCGTGCTGTCGCCTGAGGACCACCAGGTCGACAACCGCAAGCTCGCGGCCGCGCTGCGCGTTGCCGCCGCGGCCGCTGGCGCGCGCATCATCGAGCAGCAGCCGGTTACTGCGATCTCGTCGAGCGGCGGGCGCGTCTACCGCGTCGTTCTTGCCGGACGGCGCCAGGGCCCACGGTGAAGATGCGGGCCGTCGCGTGGTCGTGCACGGTGGGCGCCTTGGGGACCACCGTGGGATGACGGAACGTGTTGGCGAGGACGGCGATCCCGATCCACTTGCCCGGCACCCGATGGGCCAGGGCGGCGGCCGTCGTCAGGGATTCGAACGCGCCGCCGCCGCGATCGACGCTGGCGTCGGTCAGGTGATCGCTCATCCAGCCTGCCGAGAACACGTCGTGCGTGCCGGCGGCAGCCCAGATCGCGTCGAGCGTCGGCCAGTCAAGGCCCTGCGACGCGATCGGCGCGGTGCGGAAGCCGAGAAGGCCGGGGCGGCTCATGTCCATGAGCCTACGGCCTGGGCGAGAATGCCCGCGTGACCTTCGACGTCGCGGCCAGCTCGTATGACCGGTTCATGGGCCGGTACTCGGTCCTGCTGTCGGCGCAGATGGCCGACCTCGCGGGCGTGCGCGCCGGGCAGCGCGCCCTCGACGTCGGCTGCGGCCCAGGGGCTCTCACCGCTGAGCTCGTCCGCCGTCTCGGTGCCGCCAATGTCGCGGCCGCCGACCCGTCGGCGTCGTTCGTCGAGGCGGTCCGGGCGCGGCAGCCCGGTGTCGACGTGCGCCTCGCCGCGGCGGAGTCGCTGCCCTTCGGCGAGGACATGTTCGACGCAGCGCTCGCCCAGCTGGTCGTTCACTTCATGACCGATCCGGTGCGCGGCAGTGCCGAGATGGCGCGTGTCGTCCGGCCCGGTGGCGTCGTCGCGGCGTGCGTCTGGGATCATGCCGGCGGCAAGGGTCCGCTGGCACTCTTCTGGAACACGGCCAGGTCGATCGATCCGACGGTCGCCGATGAATCCCACCTGCCCGGTGTTCGAGAGGGTCACCTGGCGGAGCTCTTCGCCGAGGCCGGCCTGCGTGACGTTCGTTCGAGCGTCGTGTCGGCCGACCTCGAGCACCACGATTTCGAGGCCTGGTGGGAGCCGTTCGAGGCCGGCGTGGGACCAGCCGGCGCTTATGTCGCCGGGCTGGATCCCGAGCGCCGGGCCGAGCTTCGAGAGCGCTGTCGAGCGGCGCTCCCCGACGGGCCGTTTACCGTCGTGGCGCGGGCGTGGGCTGCGCGAGGCGAAGCCTGACGGCGCGGGCGCCGACGATCATCACCACGACCAGACCGAGGCCGACCAACGCCGCCAGGGCCAGGCCGACCGGCCACTGCCCTCCGGGCGCCGCGGCTGGGAGAGCCGCGGCCGGCTTTGCCGCCCCGATCCGCGGATAGCTCGGGAACGTGACCGCGAACTGCTCGTCGAGCGGTGTCCCCTCGATGTCGCCCGACAGGTGCAGTGACCACAAGCCGCCGCCGAGCGGGTCGAAGTCGGCGCCGCCGGCGGTGCGGTCGAGGACGTAGAAGCCGACCCCGCCGAGCGGTGGTATCGCCAGGCTGACCTGCTGGCCGTGGCCCGTCGCCTCGGCCTTGACCGTCCGCTCGAGGCCGACGATCGGCTGCTGATCGCGCCGGACCCAGAACTGGAACCCGGCGTGGTTGTCCTGGAACGTTGGCTCCTCGACGAACCTAGCGGGCGTCGAGCCAACCCGACAGAGCCCGGAAGTCCTGCGCGATCGCCGCACGCATGGGCCGTGACAAACATGACAAGAGCTGGCTGGATTACCGCTACTCTGGACGCGATGCGCGCATCGCGGCTCGTCAGCATGCTGCTCCTCGTCCAGAACCGCGGGCAGCTGACGGCAGCGGCGATCGCCCGCGAGCTCGAGGTCTCGGAGCGCACCGTCTACCGCGACGTGGAGGCGCTCTCCGCGGCGGGAATCC
Source organism: uncultured Anaerolinea sp. (assembly GCA_964468305.1). GTDB lineage: Bacteria > Chloroflexota > Limnocylindria > Limnocylindrales > CSP1-4 > UBA5189. Next base: position 2,041 of record CAYXVP010000028.1, read on the forward strand.
CGATCTACGCCGAGCGCGGTCCGCACGGCGGGGTCAGGCTCGTCGAGGGCTACCGCACACGCCTTACGGGCATGACCGAGGACGAGGCGCGCGCGCTCTTCCTGTCAGGGTTGCCCGGACCGGCGGCGGAGCTTGGCCTCGGGACCGTGATGACGGCGGCTCGGCTCAAGGTCCTGGCCGCCCTCCCGACCGAGCTGCGCGCGCGGGCGACCCGACTCGTCGAACGGTTCTACCTTGACGCGGCCGCCTGGTTCGCGCCCGATGACGACGTGCCGCACCTCCCCGTCCTCGCGGAGGCCGTCTGGGAAAGCCGGCTCGTGGGCGTCACCTACGACCGCGGCGACGAGCTGTCTGCCCGCACGCTCGAGCCGCTCGGCCTCGTGCTCAAGGCGGGCACCTGGTACGTGGTCGCTCGGCGCGAGGGCGAAGTACGCACGTACCGCGTCTCACGCGTCCGGGCGGTCGAGCTGCTCGATGATCGGTTCGAGCGCCCGGCCGGCTTCGACCTCGCCGCGTACTGGCTTGAGGCGAGCGCGGCGTGGGAGCGCGACGTCCCGCGCCTTGCCGTCGACGTCCGGCTGGATCCCGAGTTCATCGACGCGCTGATCGACCAGATCGGCACGGAGGCGTATGGCGCCTCCGACCGGCTCGAGGCCGAGGATCCCGAGGGCTGGCTTCACCTCCGGCTTCGGCTCACCTACCCCCACGACGCGCCGGGCCGGTTGCTCGGCCTCGGCGCACATCTCGAGGTCCTGGGCCCGGCGGAGGTGCGTCAGCGCGTCGTGGCACTCGCTCGCGGCGTCCTGGCGCGCCACGACGGTCGCGACTGAGCCGGCGGGCAGTCCGGCTCCGGCGATTCCGGTTCGGAGGGCCGGAGGAGGTTCCTGGCCTTGATGGCCTGCTCGATCTCGCGCTCGCGTTCCTCGACGATCAGACGAAACAGTTGCTCTGACAGCATTCCCTGTCCTCCCTCGTTCTTGTCCCGAGGGACAAGCCTATCCGGAGAACACGACAGAACCTGTCAGGAATTTCAGCCACGTCAGCTGTCCCCACCGGTCGACGTGGGAGGCGGTCCCGCAGTTCTGCCCGGCGCGAAATGGGTCCGGACGGCAGCGAGGAGCTCGTCGACGTCGAGAGGCTTGGAGAGGTACCCGTCGAAACCCAGCCCCAGGAAGCGCTCGCGATCCCCCTTCATCGCCTGGGCCGTGACGGCGAGCACCGCGGTCGCACTCGTACGTGGATCGGTCCGCAGGAGGCGCAATGCTTCAACTCCGTCGATGTCCGGAAGGCGAACGTCCATCAGCACGAGCGCGGGGCGATGCTTCACTGCCAGGGTGAAGGCCTGCCGACCGGTCGATGCGCGCAGCGTTCGATAGCCCGTCGCCTGCAGCACAGCGTTGAGCAGGGTCATGTTCCGGGCGTTGTCCTCGACCACGAGGATCTGGTCGCGGGCCATGCCTAGCTCGGCGGCGCCGGCAAGGTGAACACGAACGTGCTGCCCTTGCCGAGCTCGCTGTCGACCCAGATGCGGCCCCCGTGGAGCTCGACGAGGCGCTTCGACAGCGCAAGCCCGAGTCCCGTCCCATCGCGTTGTTCCTTCCCCGCCGCCGCCTGCTGGAACTCCTCGAAGATGCGCATCTGATCCGCCGCCGCGATGCCCGGTCCGGTGTCAGTCACCGAGACATGCACCTCGCCGTCGCGGCGCACCGCGCGAACGTCGATCGCACCGCCGGCGGGCGTGAACTTGATGGCGTTGGAGAGGAGGTTGAGGGCGACCTGCCTGACCCGGCGTTCGTCGCCGGTAACCGTGTCGATTCCGGGTTCCGAGGCCAGAGAAATCCGGATGTCGCCTTTCGCGGCTTGCTCGCCGAGGACAGCGACCACGCGGTCGAGCGCCGCGGGCAGGGAGAACGGGGCAACCTCGAGCTCGACCTGGCCTGCCTCGACCTTCGACAAGTCGAGGACGTCGTCGATGAGCGTCAGGAGATCTCGGGACGCCGCAAGGATCTCGTCGAGATACTCGCCCTGCTTCGCGTTGATCTCACCGTACATGCCCTTGCGCAGGACCTGGGAGAAGCCGCTGATCGCGTTCAACGGCGTCCGCAGCTCGTGCGACATGTTGGCCAGGAACTCGGACTTGTGATGGCTCGCGGCCTCGAGCTCGCGGCTCTTCTCGTCAAGCCTGGCGAGCGCGCTCGTGAGCTCGCGGGTCCGCTCCTCGACCTCGTGCTCGAGGCCGGCATACGACTCCTGAAGCCGTGATGCCATCGTATTGAACTCCTGGGCCAGGGCGCCGAGCTCGTCGCGGCTCGAGATCTGGATGCGCTGATCGAGGGCGCCGGCCCCGATCCTCGAGGCGGCGACCTGGATGGACTCGATGGGCCTGACGAGGTTCCGCGCGAGCACGATGCTGGTCACGATCGCCACGAAGAGGAAAACGACGAGGAGCGCCACGGTACGCCAGATCGCCGACTGGATCGGCGCGAATGCCTCGCTGAGCGGTTCCTCGACGAAGACCCACCAGCCAGGTGCGTCGATGCTGTGGAACGCGCTCAGCACCTCGCGCCCGCTGGGATCGCGGCCCGTTGTGACGACATCGGCCCGTGCCGTTGCCGTCCCGGTCAGCGCCGACTGGACCTGGGGCAGGGCGGCGAAGCTCGTGTGCCCGAGGACGAGATTGATATCTGGATGGGCGATGAGCGTGCCTGTGGCGTCGACTGCGTACGCATAGCCGGAGGCGCCGATCCGCGCCCGGTCAATCGCCTCGACGACGGATCGCAGGTCGAAGTCCGCCTCGATGACGCCGCGGCCAGGCTCGTGCTCCGCGATCGCAACGGTCATGTGCGGTCGGTTGTCGCGTTGGTTGAACGTGACCGACCCGAAGTACGGCTGCCCAGTCCGCGCGCGGTTGAAGACGTTGGGGTCGCTCCGATCGGCGTCCGTGCAGCCCCACGTGTTCACCTTGTCTGCTTCGACCGAGTAGACGTGGACACACGCCCGGCCGTCGGCGTCGAAGTACGTCAGCGTGCTCAGAAGGCTCTGATGACCCAGGAGCCCGCGATAGCGCCTGACCTGCTCCATGTATGTCGGGTCGCCCGTCGGCTCCGCGACGCTGTCGAGGTCGCCGAGGATCTCCTCGACGAACTGGCCGATCGACACCGCGGCCGAGGCGGCCTTGTCCGCTTCCGCACTTGTCACGGCGTGCTTGCTGTCTTCGTAGGCGAAGTAGGACTCACTGAGGCCGACCGAGGCAACGGCCGCGGTGACGAGGAGCACGACGACGAGGGCGTATCTCCAGATCAGGCGCTGATCGGGCCGCCCCAGCCCAGCCGCTCGATCCACGTCCGCCCGTCGTGCCTACTGATAGACCTTGTCGGCGCGGTCGACCACGTCTGCGGGCACCGTGATGCCGAGCTCGCGAGCCCGCTTCAGGCTGATCGCGAACTGCGTCTTGGGGACCTCTTGGACCGGGAGCTCGGCGGGCGGTGTGCCCCGGAGGATGGCATCGACGTAGCGCGAACCGGCTGCGCCGACGGGGCCCACGTCGACGCCCAGCGAGAAGAGCGCGCCCTGCTCGACCCATTCCTTCCTGTGCGCCTGCACGGGCAGGCCCGCGGCCGTGGCAAGCTCGATCGTCACCTTCGAGAAGCTGAGCCGCAGGCTCGGCGACAGGATGAAGGCGCCATCGACCTCGCCAGGTGTGAGCGAATGGAATGCGCTTTCGAGGCCGGCTTGGTCGGACGCTTCGCGGATGTCGAGCTCGAGCCCGAGCTGGGCCGCCGCACCACGTGCCTCGTCCAGGAGGGCCGGAGTCGCGGCATCTTTGGGGTCGACCAGGGTCAGCAACCGCTTCAGGTCCGGGATGATGTCCTTGTAGTACTCGAGCTGCTTGGCCACGGGATCTCTCGCGCCGAAGACGCCCGTCAGGTTCCCGCCGGGGTGGGACAGGCTCTCCACGAGGCCCTGCCGGACCGGGTCGGACGGATGGAGGAAGACGACCGGGATCCGATTGGCGGGATCGGCCGTCGCTGCCTGCGCCGCGGCGATGGACTTGTCCTCGAACGCGACGATGACGTCGACGCGCTGGGCTACGTACTCGACAGCCTGCCTGTCCGCCTGATCTTTGCCCTCGAGGTTGTGCCAGAGCAGCTGGATCCTCGAACCATCGAAGTGTCCCTCGAGCTGCTTCATCCGGCCCTGCACCATCGTCCCGTCGCCGATCAGCTGCTGCATCACGTCGTTCGCGGAACGGTCGAACCACCCGAGGTCGCCGAGCCCTGCCACCAGCGTCGCGAGGGACGGCGGGTTGTGGTCGATGCCGACGTGCATCAGGCCGACGCGAGGGACCGACCCGGGAGTAGGGCTCCCGCCGGCCGGGGCCGAACATGCGCCGAGCAGACCGCCGACCAGGATCACGCCGGCCAGGAGGCGCAGGGCCCGTGGAGCCTTCATGGGCTTCTCACCCTTCCAGGAAGAGGTCGGATCATCTCACCGCTGGCCAGCGCCAGGCGGGCGCAGATCGGCCGCCGGCGGAGCGCCGGCGGCCGATCGAGCAACTAGAAGGGACAGTTCCCCGGCCTGGGCTCGTCTTTGCGGCTCGCCGCGCCGGCGGGCACGATCCGGGTGACCTCGAGCACGAGGTCGACCGAGCCTTCGTTTCGCCCGATGTGGACGGTCCCACCTGGATCGATGAGCACATCGCCGGTGTGATAGACGGTCGGGGTGCACGTCGGGTCATCGCCCCGATAGAACGTGAGCGTGCCTGACTTGACGATGCTGAAGCTTGGGCCGGGATGGCTGTGCCAGCCGAAGTCCCCGCCGGGGGCGACGCGACTCTCCGTCACGATGACGGTTGAGGCGCCCTTCGTGCGGAAGTCCATCTTCCAATCGCCGGTCTTGATGTTGAGGTTGGTCTCTGCAAGCGTGCCGGCACCGATCGGGGTGTTCGTCACGCCGCTTGCCGGCGTCGCCAGTGTCACGCCCGCGAAGGCCGCGACACCCAGGACTGCGACGAGGAGCGCGAGGCTGAGTCGATTCGACATCGGAAAATCTCCTTCGAGCGCTGGTGGTCGCGAGCCTCGGCCGAAGGGGCTGCGTCCGCTGCGGCGAACGTACGAGGGCGGCCGGTGCGTGCCAACCGTGCCTGCAGGCATGCCTGGGGGATGCTGGCATCCGTCGCGGTCGCGGCGGTCCGGGTCGCGACGGGCTACTCGGTCTCGCGAGCCGCAAATCGCCTGACCAGGTCTGCGAGCGTTTCGATGTCGAAGGGCTTGGCGACGGACCCGTCGAACCCCGCCTCGGTCAGCCACGCGTCATCGTCGCCGATGGGCAGCGCGGTCATGGCCAAGATGGGGATACGGGACGTGCCCGGGTCCGCCCGCAGGACGCCGACTACCTTCGCGCCGTCGAGATCGGGTAGACGCAGGTCCAGCAGGATGACATCGGGCTGATGCCGGGCCGCGGCCGCGATCCCCTCCGCGGCGGTCGACGCCTCGAGCGTCCGGAACCGCGCATGCTGCAGTACGTCGACCGCCAACTTTCGGTTCCGCGCGTTGTCGTCGACGATCAGAACGATCGGGAGGGTCGAGGTCACCGGCGTATTCTCGGCCGATGCCGATCCGCCTCGTGATCGCCGAGGACCACTACCTCGTCCGCGAGGGCCTCCGGCGCCTGCTGGAAGCGCAGCCGGACCTGGAGGTCGTCGCGGTGTCCGCGGATCTCGATTCGCTCCTCGAGGTCGTCGATCGCGAAGACCCTGACGTCGTCGTCACCGACATCCGCATGCCGCCGGGCAGCTCGGACGAGGGGATCCAGGCAGCCGTGCGTCTCCGCGAGACGAAGCCGAAGCTCGGCGTGGTCGTCCTAAGCCAGTACGCGGACCCGAGCTATGCGCTGGCGTTGCTCGACACCGGCAGCGCCGGACGCGCATACCTGCTCAAGGAGCGCGTCAACGACCTCGAGCACCTGGTCGCGGCGATCCGAACCGTCTCGCAGGGTGGCTCGCTGATCGACCCGAAGGTGGTCGAAACGCTCGTCGCGGAACGGGCACGCGCGGCCACGTCGCCGGTGCGCGAGCTCACCGCTCGGGAGCGCGAGGTGCTTCGAAAGATGGCGGAGGGCGAGAACAACGCATCGATCGCCGAGGAGCTCGTCGTCACCGAACGGTCAGTGGAGAAGGTCATCCACTCCATCTTCATGAAGCTCGGGCTGACGTGGGAGCCAGCGGTCCACAAGCGCGTCAAGGCGGTCATCCTGTACCTGGCGGAAAGCGACCGGGCTCAGGGCCGGAGTGGCAGCCAACCCTGAAGGAGCGCCTCGCCGTCCTGCCCGTCGTCGACAATGAGGCGGCCGTCGAGGGCCTCGATTCGATCGCGCAAGGGCTCGAGATATCCCTCGGCGCTGTGACCTCCGATCGTTAGCGCGAAGGCCAGTCCGCCATCGGCTTCGAGGACCTTGATCATCGCCTGTGACCCCCTCGGCGCCGACGAGATGGCGCCGACCCACGTCCAGTACAGCGTCGCGGTGACCTCGGGCGAGTAGTCGGCCACCGCCGGAACCTCGACAAGAGCCGAGACGCCAGCCTGGACGGCCGCGTACCTGAGGGCGGCGGCGAGGCCGCGATCGCCGAGGATCGGCGGGTAGATGTTCGTCGACAGCCTTGTCGCCTCGTCCAGCGCCACTCGAATGTTTGCGCGCATCTCGGCGAGCAGGATCCCGGTGGCGTTCGGGTCCCGGTCGACGAGGTCAGCCAGGCGCTGGAGGTCAACCGCGAGCGCGACGAGGTGCTGCTGGACGCCGTCATGAAGTGCGCGCTCGATCGCTCGGCGCTCCGAATGGGCGACCTCGGCGAGCCGTCTCCGCGACCGACGGAGCGCCGCAACCTCGTCCTTCAGTCGGGCGACGACCTCGTCTTGCGGGTCGGACGCGGCGCCATTCGACACGGGCCACCTCTCGGGAGATGCGGGTCCATCCCCGCCACGCGACGCAGAGTCGAGGTGGTACCGCATATCGGATTCGAACCGATGATCTCCGCCTTGAGAGGGCGGTGTCCTGGGCCTCTAGACGAATGCGGCACGGACGCCGGGCGGGAGCCGCCGCGGGCAGGCGGGCATTCTAGCAGCCCCTGATCGCCCAACCATCGGGCGACTGGCCGGGCTGGGTCAGAGCCGGTGCGCCTCCAGGAAGCCGCGGATCGAGTCCGCGACCTGGCTGAAGCCCTCTTCGCCGAGGATCAGTCCGTAGTGCGAGTGGGCGCCGAATGGCTCGAACTCGGCGTCGAGCCACGCCGCCAGCCGTTCGCTCTCCTGGAGCGACACGGACAGGTCGAAGCCGCCGGCGATCACCAGCCGAGGCACCTCCGCGAGCCGGGACGGCTCGACCCGCACTCCGCGAAGCATCGTCCGCCGCGCCCGGCCGGACTCGTGCGGCTTCTGGCCCATGAGGTGCTGGATGCGGAGCACGTCCGCCAGCGTCAGGTCGCGATGGTCGCGCTGCAGCTTCTCGGGCAGCGTCGCCCAACCGAGCAGCGAGGGACCAAAGAGCTCCGGGACCTCGCGAATGAGGTGCTGCGGGGTGGCGTCCCGGATGTCGCCGGGCAGCTCCGACCCGATCAGGATCAGTCCCGAGATCTGGCGGCGCTCGGCAGCCTTGAGCACGAGCAACCCACCCATGCCGTGGCCGACCGCGACGACGCCGGGCCCGAGCCTGTCCATCGCCGCCCCGACGTCGTCGACGAAGCTCTCGAACGAGAGGTCGGCGGGGTCCGCGGTCTGGCTCCAGTGGTGGTTACGGAGGTTCAGGGCGTGGCCCTCCCAGCCGCGCCCGGCGAAGTAGCCGAGGAAGCGCTCCCAGGCCCACGAGCCGCCGAGCTCGCCGTGCACGAACAGCAGGGGCTTGCGGCGAGACCGACGCTCCGGCAGCCACGACTCGATGTACAGGCCGCGGTCGTGCAGCTCGATCTCGTCCTTGCGGACCGGGCGGCTCGGTGGCGGTGGGAGCGTCGCGTCGGGGCTCGTCGACATCGGTCCTCTACTCGAGCGGGTTGATGACGAGGCCGGTGAGGGCCTTCGGGTAGATGTAGGTGCTCTTTTGGGGCATGACGTCGCCGTCGGCCGCAACCGCGACCATCTCCGAAGTGGGCGTCGGATCGAGGAGGAGCGCGGCCGATGCAGCTAGATCGCCCGTCGGCGCGGCGCCCGCGTCGACCCAGGCGATCGCCTCGGCAGCGTCCATCGTAAAGGCCAGGCGGCCCGCCGCGACAGCCGCCGGGTCGATCCCGGCGAGCCGCTCGATCGCGACGGAGGCCAGCGAAACGTCAAGTCGGCGCAGCGCGGCGCCGCCAGCGGGAAGCCATGGCTCGAAGGAAGCCCTCCGCGCGTGCAGGATCGCGCCGCCGCTCCGCAGCGACAGGCCGAACCGGCCCTTCCCGCCATGCGCCGCAACATCCCCGCCGAACGCAGCGAGGAGCCGTTCCCTGCCCACGCCCGGCTCCATGTCGAAGAGCTCTGGCAGGCGCGCCAGGAAGCGCTCGATCGCACGCGCGTCGAGACCGAGGAGGACCCGATGGGTCGGGAGGACCGTCAGCGGCCCTTCGTCGGGCTCGAGGATGAGCATCAGGATCTCCGCCCAGGCAGGAGCGTCCTCGACCACGGGCCCGCGCCGCCGCTCCTCGGCGAACCGCAGGGCGGTCTCGTATCGGTGGTGGCCGTCGGCGAGGGTGATCGGGTGGGCGCCGAGCCGCTCGCAAACCGAGGAGATCGCGGCATCCCCGGCGTCGCTCTCCCCGGCCGGCGCGAGCCACAGCCGATGGCGCACGCCCTCGTCATCGACGAGGTCGGTGACCGGAGGTCTTGCCGCGAAGTCTCGCAGCCACTCAGGCACGAGCCCGCTGGGGTCCTCGCCGAGGCCGACGACCGGGCTGGTGTTCACGCTCGTCGCGCGGAGCAGCCGGTAGCGGTCCTCGCGCGCGCCGGCGAGGGTGCGCTCGTGCGCGCGAATCCCACTCGTCGGTCCGAACGGCTCCAGTGCCACGCGGGCGAAGATGCCGCGCCGGGTCGCCTCGCGGCTCGAGCCTGGGACGCGATAGGTCTGCTCGTACGGGTAGAGGGCCGGCCTCGGATCCCGATGCAGGGTTCCGTCGAGGCGCCACGCGTTCAACGTCCTGGCCGCGCGCCGATACCGCTCGTCCTCGGCATCGCCGGGCTCCTCCACGGGCAGGTCGATGCGCACGACGTTGCGCGGGTCCCGCGCCAGGAGGCGACGATGCTGATCCGGGCCGATGACGTCGTACGGCGGCGCGACCAGCGCCGCCGGGTCGTCGACCGCCTCGCGGGAGTACCTCAGCGCACGAAATGGGTGGATCGACGGCACGGGCCAGAATCGTACGATAGGCCGCGCTGCCGACCGGGAGGCTGGTAATCGGAGGTGGCCGCCGCGCAACTTCTCGGGGGCACACGGCGTCGTTGGGAGCGGCCGCCGGCTCGATGAGCTCGCGCGGCCACCACTTCGCATCACGAGGAGGACGCGTGCTGCATCGGGCGCCCCGACTCCGGCTCCCCGACGCAGCGCGCCGTCTGACGCTCCTCGCTCTTGTCCTGCTCGCGATCGGCCTGGTCGCGGCCGGGCCTCTCGCGCTGACGAGCAGGGCCGCAGGCGCGCTGACGATGAATGCCCATCTGCTGCTCCAGGGGCACGCCCGGACCGGCGCGTGGGCGGCCGTTGAGGTCGACCTCCAGAACGACGGGCCTGCGGTCCAGGGCGAACTGCGCATGGACGGCGGCTCGCAGGCGAACGCCCGCTACTCCATGGCGATCGACCTGGCCACGGGCTCGCGCAAGACGTACATCCTCCACGTCCAGCCCCCGGCCTTCGGCCGCACCGTGAAGGTCGAGCTCGTCTCCGGCGACCAGGTGCTCGACAGCGTCAGCGTGGCCTACCTCGTCCATGACGCGACGCAGCTTGTCGTCGGGGTGGTGGCCGAGCGTCCGCAGGGACTGATCGGCCAGATCAACTTGCCGGTGAACCCGAACGGCGCCCAGCCGGCGATCGTGCCCCTCGGTGTCGCCGACCTGCCGGAGCGCGCGGAAGGCTGGGGCGTCCTCGACCGGCTGGTGTGGCAGGACGTCGACAGCAACCAGCTCACGACCCAGCAGCTCGACGCGATGCGCAACTGGCTCGCCGCCGGCGGCAGGCTGGTCATCGTGGGCGGCAGCGCCGGTATCGGAACGCTGTCGGCCTTCCCAGACGACCTCCTGCCCTACCGGCCGACGGCGACGCTCGACCTGGATCCGACGAGCCTCATCCCCCTCGTCGGGCCGCTGCCCGACGGGGCGAGCCAGCTGCCCGCTTTGGCCGGCGCCCTCGCGCACGGGCGGGCACTGGTGACATCCGGCGACCGGGCGGTTGCCGCCGAGCTCACGTACGGCTCCGGCCGGGTCACGATCATCGGCTTCGATCCGACGACGAAGTGGCTTGCCGAGAGCAAGAGCGTCGAGGCACTGTGGCGCGCCGAGCTCCCCGCCCGCACAACCGACGGAGCCCAGCTCTTCGATGACAGCCAGCTCGTCCAGTCCGTGTACCAGCTGCCGTCGCTCGCGCTACCGCCGACCTCGGGGCTGCTGATCCTGATCGGCGCGTATATCGTGATCATCGGCCCGATCAACTACTTCGTGCTCAAGCGCCTCGACCGCCGGGAGCTGGCGTGGGTGACGATGCCCCTGCTCGTGCTGGGGTTCACGGCCGCAGCGTTCGGCTATGGCTTCCTGCTCCGCGGCAACGACGTCGTCGTCAACGAGGTCGCGATCGTCCGCGGAGCTCCAGACACCACGGAGGCGACGGCGCAGGTGTACTTCGGCGTCTTCTCGCCGACGCGGGCGACGTACCAGGTCTCGGTGCCGCAGGGCGCCCTCCTCGCGGCGCCCATCAGCGGCGACCCGTTCGGCCAGGGCACGAGCACGCTGGATATCGTCCAGGGCACCGGGCCACAGCTGCCATCAATGGTGCGCAACCTGTCGGTGGGGACGAGCTCGCTGCGCGTCGTTCGCGCCCAGCTCCCCGTGGAGGCGCCGCGGATGCGGGCATCGCTGACGCTCGAGGGCACCACCCTCAAGGGCACCTTCGAGAACGCCTCGGACGAGAAGCTCGAGAACGTGGCGGTGGTCCTCGGCAGCGCGGTCGCGACGCTGGGCGACGTCGACGCACATGAGACGGTCACGGTCACGCTGCCGGTCCAAGACAACACCTTCGGCGCCGCGCTCGCGGATCGGATCGTCGGCGCCCAGTTCGACCAGACCAGCGAGACCGGCGTCCGGCGCATGATCCGCTACGGCATGCTCAACCAGCTCACGTACGACCCGAGCGGCCAGTTCAGAGGCACCGCCCTGTCGGCGGACCAGGCCGTGATCCTCGCGTTCGGGCGGCGCGACCTCCTCGACGTGCAGCTGGGCGCGCAGACGGCGCGGAGGACCGCGAATGTCCTGTACTACGTGCCGGTCGGGATCACCGTCCGGGGGGCCGTGACCTTTGCTTCCGACCTGCTTCGCGCGACGGTCGTCGCCAGCGACGCGCAGTTCTTTGGCAAGGACCAGTTCCTCCTGAACATGGGCCTGGGACAGGCCACGCTGTCGTATCGACCGATCCCGTTCGATGGCACGTTCACGGTCTCGGCGCTGCGGCTGTCGCTTGGCAACGGCGGCAACGTGGTCCTGCAGGCTGGCAAGGAGCTCAACCGGCTGCCCAGCATCCCCGTGGCCTGCACGGACGCGGCCCACCCCACGCCGGCTGGCTGCGAGGCCCCACGCAACGACTTACTGCCCGCGGGCGAGGTCTTCGACCGGACCGGTGCCGGCAGCCGGGGTGGGC
>CAYXVP010000029.1:0-13823 GCA_964468305.1 uncultured Anaerolinea sp.
ACGTCGGCCCTCGCGCCTTCGCGCAGGGCGAGCCCGTCGGCGTCGATGGCGACCCCGGCCGAGGCCGGCAGCCGCGACGCGATTCGGGCGTACAGGTCCGGCGGGGCACCGGGCGGCAGTGAACCGCAGCCGGCCACCCAGCTCGCGCCGCTGGCGAGGTCGGCGACGCGCGCCACGATCGCGTCGACCTCGGCCGCGCTGAGCTCGGGGCCGGGCTCATTCACCTTGGTGACCGTCCCGTCGTCCTCGACGAGGCTGACGTTCACCCTGACGGGCCCGCTGATCGGAACGGCGTCGAGCGGCGCGGCGGCTCCGAGCATCGCGCTGAACGCCGCCGAGGAGGCCGTGGACAGGGGCGCCATGGCCACTGTCGCCTCGCCGTGCAGCGCGAGCGCTCGGGCGACGTTGATCCCCTTCCCGCCCGCCTCCGCCGTCGCGGACACGGCTCGAATCACCTGCCCCCGAACGAGCGGCGGGATGCGCAGGGTCCGGTCGATCGATGGGTTCGGGGTCACCGTCACGATCACGTGCGATCGGACTCGCGCAGGTGGCGCGCGAACAGGGCCGCCTCGGCCTCGATAGTCCATGACCCATCGGCATCGAGCGCGCCGCCGACGTCCGGCTCGGCGGTGGCGAGCGCCGGCACCGGGGTGAGCGGCAGGTCGCGCAGCTCCGGGAAGATCACGATCTTGCCGGGGAAGCGGCCGTCCATCAGCGCCTGCAGTGCATCGGGTACGGCCTCGATCCCGCCGACCGCCGCGAGCGCGCGACGAGGCTCGAGCTGGCCCGCGACGGTCTTGTCGACGACTAGGGCCTGGTCCGCGATGCGCGACCCGGACGTGCCCGTGAGCTGCGCGCCGTGGAGGTACACGTTCGACAGATCGAGCGAGGCACGGGTGCCGACCGGGACGCCGGCAAAGAGGACGAGCATCCCGTCGGGCGCCGTGGCCTCGGACGCCGCGACGACCGCGCGCGCCGAGGGGGCGGTCACGATGACGTCGTCGGCGCCGGCCGGCGCCCGGCCGCGGACCGCGCGGGCGATCGCATCCGACTCTGGCCCGATCGTCTCGACGACGAGATCGCGGCCGTTGCGCCGAGCGACCGGCGCGAGCTTTCGGGCCGCCGCATCGAGGCGATCCGCGTCCAGGTCGAGCGCGATGACCAGGCGGGGGCCGGCCGGCAGCGCCAGCGCCCGCTCCACGTGCATCTGGCCCATGGGTCCCGCCGCGCCGACGACGACGGCGACGCCGCCGGGTCGCAGCTCGGCCCGGTTGCGTACCTCGCCATACGCCGCGCTCACATTCGTGCCGGTCGTCCCGACGTAGGCGATGTAGTGGTAGTGGAGGCGCCCGATGTCGATGTCGACGGGACTGTCGAGCGGCTCCTGCGTAACGATGTTCAGAACGCCGCGAAACGCCAGCGCGTCGCTTGCCCGGCCGACCGCGGCGGCCGAGCGAGGCCCGAGCAGGATCACGTCGTCGAACGGCCGGCTCCCGTCGATGGCTCCTTCGACGACGACATTCGCACCCCGGTTGGCGGCCCGGACCGCGGCCTCGATCGCTCCCCCCGCGCCGACCAGGGTGATCTCGGACGCCACGGTCACGACCCCGCCGAGCTCGTACGACCGGTCGTCCCCGGGCCGGCCCACGATGAGCAGCCTGCCGCCGATGAGCGGCTGGAGCCGGCGACGCTGGGTATACGCTGCCTCGACGCAGGCCCATGGCTCGGTCAGGGCGGTCTCCGCGTAGCCGAGCCGGTCGTCGACGGGGACGACGTATGCGCCGTCGTCGGCGTCGAGCACCTCGGGACCGATCGTGTGGTACTCGATCAGGCCACCCGGCGTCGTGTAGCCGTACGCGGCGCTGCGGCCGCCGATGTAGATGTCCGGCTGGATTGCCAGCCGCTGGCCTGGCTTGAAACGCCCGGCCAGGCGATCGCCGACGGCCATCACCGTGACCGATGCCTCGTGGCCGAGCCGGGTCGGCTCGCGCTCCAGATCCCGCCCATACAGCTTCGGGTGGTCGCCGCCCAGCCGGATCAGCTTGATGTCGGAGAAGCACAGCCCGACCGCGTCGACCCGGATCAGCAGCTGGTCCGCACCGGGCGGAGGGACCGGCACCAGCTCCGGCTGCCCGTTGCGACCGACCCGCTCGATCCCGGTGCCGTACACGTTCCAGGCGAGGGCCCCACCCGGATGCGGATCGACGGCGGCGCGATAGCGTTCGTAGGCCGTCGTCGTCGAGACGGCGGTCATCTCGGTCTCGGAAGGTCAGCGGCCTTGAGCACCTTGCCGTTCGAATCCATGATGCCGACCTTCGAGCCGATGGTCATCGGGTTCACCCCGAACAGGTCCGCTGCATTGATCGCGACCCAACGATAGCCGTCGAGCGGCTTCAGCCGGGCAAGCGCGCTGCGCAGCTCGGTCGGCTCGGCGACCACCATGATTCGACCCTGCTCGGCGACGAGGTCCGAGAGGCCGTCGGGATCCGCCGCCGCGGAAAGCTTCGCGGTGAGTGACGCGGCGATCGCGGCCCGGTCGAGACGACTCATCCCCGTTCCCCTTCGAGCAACACGGTCAGGACGGCGGCGACGGCGGCGTCGGCATCATCGCCCGAGGCGCTGATCGTGACCTCATCGCCGACGCTCGCGCCGAGCGCGATCAGCTGGGTGATGCTCGCCGCGTTGGCGCGCCGGTCGCCGGCCACGATCATGACGTCCGCGTCGTAGTCCAGCATGTGCTCGACGATCTCGGCGGCGGGACGGGCGTGGAGACCCGACGGATTCGCGATCCGAACCCTGCGCCCCGGCGTGTCCACCTCGGCCTCATCACGGCTGCCGTGGCCCGGGCCGCCATCGGCGGTCAGCGCTCGATGGATCTCGAGCGGATCGGTCGTGGTGGCGAGTCGCTCGCACAGCTCGGCGTCCTCGAGAACGCCCGCCAGACGGGAGAGGACGGGGATGTGCTCCTCGGACTTTGCCGCGAGGCCGATCACGAGCAGGGCCTTCTCGTCACCCCAGGGCACGCCGGCCGGGAACTGGGCGACGGCCAGTCCTGTCTGGAGGATCGATTCCTGGTTCTCGCCGGTGCCGTGCGGCAGCGCGATCCCGTTGCCGAGATAGGTCGAGATGATCGCCTCGCGCTCGTGCATCGCCCCCACGTAGGCGTCTGTCACGAGGCCCTCGGCCATCAGCAGACCGCCGACCCGGTCGATCGCCTCCGCCTTGCTGGCGGCCCTCGCGCCGACCTCGATGGCCGATGGGCGCAGGATGCTCGCGGCCGGCGACGTGCTCATCGCCCCGGCGCGATCACGACGAGATCGGCTCCCCCGCCCGCAACCGGCTGATCAGCAGGTCCGCTGCCGGGTTGTTCAGGAAGTTCTTGAAGCTGAGGACGACCGCCTGAGGCGCCGACTTTCGCGCTCGTTCCGCGAGCCCCTCGTGCGCGATGACGACGTCCGTCTCGGGTGGGATCTCTCCGACCCGGGCGTGGATCACGTTGACGCCGAGGCCGGCGTCCTTCACGCGCTTCTTGAGCTGGTTCGCGCCGATGAGGCTGGAGCCCATCCCAGCCTCGCAGACGAAGACGACGAGCCGCACGTCGGCGGCGGCTTTCTCGACCATGGCCGACCTCCGGGATGGTGGTGTCGCCGCCTGGCGCCCCCCGCACGGGGTGGCGCCAGGCGGCTCTGGAAGGGAGGGCTGTCGATCAGGCGGCGGCGCCAGCCGGCGAGGCGGACGTGGCCGTTGACGTGCTCGACTCGTCGCTCGTCTCCCGAACCGGGTAGAGGCGCAGGATCGTGCTTCCAACGACGAACGACACGACAGCACCGACGGCAACACCTCCGAACACACCGAGGTGCTGTCCCGGTGGCGTGACCGCGAGGTAGGCGAAGATGCTGCCCGGGGACGGCGTGGCGACGAGGCCCGCGCCGGTTGCGACGAACACGATGTCCGCCGCGATCCCGCCCGCCCACATCGCCAGGATCATGATCGGGTGCGACAGGACGTACGGGAAGTAGATCTCATGGATGCCGCCGAAGAAGTGGATGATGATCGCGCCCGGCGCGGACTGCTTCGCCAGGCCCTTCCCGGCGAACCAGAACGCGAGGAGCAGACCGAGGCCCGGCCCCGGATCCGACTCGAGCATGAACATCACCGAACGCCCGGTTTCGGCTGCCTGCTGAACGCCGATCGGCGCCAGGATGCCGTGGTTGATGGCGTTGTTCAGGAACAGGACCTTGCCGACCTCGATCGGGATGTCGGCGATCGGCAGCAGACCGGCGTTGACCAGGGCCGTCACGATGTTGCCGAGGCCGTCCGATATCGCGGTCAGGACCGGCCCGATGGCGACCACGCCGATGACGGCAGCGATGGCGCCGAAGATGCCGAGTGAGAAGTTGTTCACCAGCATCTCGAAACCGACGGGGATCATCGGTCCGACACGCTGGTCCCACTGCTTGATGAGCCAGCCGGCGGTCGGCCCGACAAGGATGGCGCCCAGGAACATCGGCACGTTCGCGCCGACGATGATGCCGGCCGTGACGATCGCGCCGGCGACGCCGCCGCGGTGGCCGTAGACCAGCTTGCCGCCGGTAAATCCGAGAAGGATCGGCAGCAGGTAGGTGATCATCGGACCGACCAACGCCGCCAGGGTCTTGTTCGGCGTCCAGCCCGTGGGAATGAAGAACGCGGTGATCAATCCCCAGGCGATGAACGCCCCGATGTTGGGAATCACGATCGCGGCGAGGTTGCCGCCGAATCGTTGGACTCGCTCCTGCACTGTTCCTCCTCCGCTCCGATGGGGCTAGGCGGTGAGGATGGGCGTGGGCCCATACCCAGACAACTGCCAAAGCGTCGCGGCGGAGTTGTGACAATCCTGACCGCTCGGGTCGGTCTCGTCAGTTCCGGCGCGAGCCTCGCCGGGCCCGCCGGATGTGCGTCTCAGCGGCTCGGGCGAGTGTGGCTCGGCAGTCCGACGAGCCGGCTCAGCCTTCGGACATCGCGATCGGACAGGAGCGGGCTCACGACCACGAGCGGCGCTGGGCCCGTGTAACCGTCCAGGGGCACCGTGCTGATCACGAGCTCGGTGTCGGCGTCGGCAACCTCGTCCTCGAACGCCGCCTTCGAGATGACCTTGCCGACCTCGACCTGGGGGAACTCCGCGAGCAGCCGGGAGACGAGAATCCAGGCCGTGGCCATGCCCGCGGGGCAGACAACCGTCACCCGCACCTTGGTCATCAGGCGGTGCCGTTCGAGCGAACCCGCGAGGTACATCGTCAGGAAGCCGACCTCTTCGACCGGGATCGGCGCGCCCGAGAACCGCCGAATCTCACCCAACAGCCGCTGGGCCTCGCGGTACACGTCCGGGTAGCGTTTCTGGACGTCGTGCTGCAGCGGGTTGCTGATGGGCAGCCCGTAGCGCAGCCGGACCTGGAGCCGGCGGAAGTGCTCGACGAGGTTGCCGCGGAGGAGCTCGTCGTCGCCGAGCGCGGGGTGCAACCGATCGGCCGCGGCGCCGACGAGCCGGTCGACCGTGCGGATCAGCTCCGCCTCGGCGGCGCCGTCGTCGATGTGGGTGAGCTCGACGAACCCGAGCAGGGATTCGGTCATGGAGGCGGCCTCCGCCGGGCCGAGCGCCACCCCCATCCGTGACGCCACGGCTGCGGTGATCCTGTCCGCGGACTCGGCGACCGGATGATCGAGCAGCGAGCGCAGGCGGCCGCGGACGAGGCGGGCGTGGCGATTTGCGCGGACTCGCGCCACGACGATCGCCAGGCTGAGCGTTGCGGTCAGCATCGTCGGATCGTGCTCGTCCTGCGCCCGCAGCTCGTGGACCAGGATCGCGCGGAATGCCGGCAGGTCCAATCCCGCCACGTAGCCCTCGAGTCCGGCGCCGGCGGGGCGCCCGGCCGCCGCGCGGGCGTCGCGGGAGAGGCTGTCAAGGACGTTTGCCGGAACCCGCTCGAGGATCAGCGCCAGCAGCGCAGCCCGGACCTCCACCTCGCTGCCGCGCACCGCCAGCCCGACGCCGGGCAGGCGCCGGAGGTGGAGCCGGTGCTGCTCGAGCCAGGACTCCGCGATCCTGACGTCGCGCCGGATCGTCGGCCGGGAGACGCCCAGGCTCGACTCGAGGTCCTCCGACCGGACCGCCTCCGGCGCCACGTCGAGCAGCGCGAGGATGACCCTGGCCTGCCGGTCGTCGGCGTCGAGCAGCGCGGGGCCCGCCGCGGTCGCGAGGTCATCGACGACCTTCGTGCGTTCCCCGGCGTCACCATCGATCCAGATTCCAACGCCGCGGCGCTTCACCAGGCGGAGCCCGTGACCGGAGAGGTAGGCCTCGACTGACGGCAGGTTGTAGCGGACCACCCGGTCGGTCAGGCGCAGCGACGAGGCGACCTGCTCGAGCCGCGTCGTGCCCGGCTGCTCGACGAGCAGCTTGGCGATCCGGATCTGGCGGCTGTCGAGCGGGAGGAGTGCCACGCTTGCCTCCATGCGGCGGTCGGCCCCCGGAGAATCCTACCCAGCGGACGCCGGCGACGGCCCGCGAATGTCTCGCGGCCGGCCGATCGGCACCTCGCGGCTACGATTGCCGGCGGGATGGGAGGCACCGTGCGCCGGCACCTCTTCTACGGCTGGGTCATGGTGGCCGTCGCCTTCGGCGTGATCCTGCTCGGCGCGGGGACCCGGGCGGCTCCCGGCGCGCTCCTCCTCCCGATCGAGGCCGAGACGGGCTGGTCGACGGGCCAGGTGACGATCGCCGGCGCGGCAGGCCTGCTCCTGCTGGGCATCGGCGGTCCCGTCTCCGGACTGCTCATCGACCGGTTCGGGGTGCGCGTGCTGACCGTCGGTGCGCTCCTCCTGACTGCGGCCGGAATGGGGCTCTCGGCGCTTGCCACCGAGGTCTGGCAGCTCGTGCTGCTGTTCGGCGTGGTGAGCGGCTTCGGGGCAGGGCTGGTAGCCAGCTCATTGGGACCGATCGTCGCCAACCGCTGGTTCGTGGCCCGGCGCGGGCTGGTGGTCGGCGTGTTCGGTGCGGCGGCGAGCGCCGGGCAGCTCGCGTTCATCCCCATCCTCTCGGGGATCGGGACGGCCGATGGCTGGCGGACCGCGGTCGTCTTCCTGGCCGCCCTCGTCTCCATCGCCGCCATCCCGGCCGCGCTGCTGCTGCGTGACAACCCGGCCGCGGTCGGCGAGCGACCGCTGGGCCAACCTGAGGGCGCGCCGGCGATCAGCCAGCGCTCGGATCCGGGGATCATGGGTCGAGCGATCCGCCGGCCCGAGTTCTGGCTCCTCGCCGGGACCTTCTTCGTGTGCGGTGCGACTTCGAACGGCGTGGTCGGCCAGCACTTCATCGCCCACGCCGTCGACCACGGCTTCACCCCTGCCGTCGCCGCGGGCGCCCTCGCGCTGATGGGCGTCTTCAACTTCGCGGGAACGATCGCCTCGGGCTACCTCACCGACCGTTTCGACCCGCGCCGGCTGCTGCTCGTCTACTACACCTTCCGGGGCATCAGCCTGCTGCTCCTGCCCGCGATCCACAACAGCGCCGACATCGTCGTCTTCAGCATCATCTTCGGCCTCGACTACATCGCGACCGTGCCGCCGACCGTCGCGCTCACCGCGGACCTGTTCGGCCGGCAGAACGTGGGCATCGTCTACGGCTGGATCTACGCCGCGCACATGTTCGGCGCCGCGATCCTCGCCCAGGTGGCTGCGATCATCCGCGACCGGGCCGGCGACTACACGCTCGCCTACCTCACCGCGGGCTGGATGGCGGTGGCCGCCGGGGTCGTGATCCTGGCCCTCCGGCGAGGTCGCCAGGGGCCCGCAGCGGGTCTCGCCGCGCCCGCCTGACCGTACGCGGCAGCCCCCAGAGACAAGAAGCAGCCCCGAAGTGCTGCGTTGCCGGGGGAACAACGCGGTACTTCGGGGCCTGCATCCGTAGACAACGATGGATGTTCGCCGGCGTTAGGGGCGGTGCCGACCGACAACGAAGCCAGTGACGGCCGGCAGGATCGCCCGCCCTGCGCGTGAGGCGCTCGACCGCAAGCGCCGCAGCGGGACGCGCTGGCTCCGGCCCTCTGCCGGCGCGGCCCACGCTTCGCGGAGATCCGCGGTGAGGGCCGGCGCGTATCACACGAAGGTGACGCGACCGGGTCCCTGATCCGACCTCGTGTCCCGGGAATCGCGGAGCCCTGCCGTCGTGCCGGCAGGGCTCCCTTCCTGATCTGCCATGCGATTGGACGTGGAGCGGCGGCCCATCCGCTGCCACAATCGCGCCGAGGGCAGTCGACATGACGGACCGGTTCGTTACTCGTGGCTTCGTCGGCCGGCGCGACCAGGCCGGTGGCGAGGGCATCTCCGGCGAAGAGCGGCGCCGCCGCACGCCACCGGGCCAATACCTGACCGGCGACTTCCCGGTCCTGTCCGCCGGGCCGACACCGCGCACGCCGCTGGACCGCTGGTCGCTGCGGGTCGAGGGTCTCGTCCGCAAGCCGATCCAGTGGTCGTGGGCGGAGTTCGTCGCGCTGCCGAGCCGCGAGTACGTCGTCGACATCAGCTGCGTCACGAAGTGGACCCATCTCGACATGCGCTGGAAGGGCGTGAGCGTCGACACGCTGCTGGAGGGCGTGGAGCTGGACCCTCGAGCCGCCTTCGTGATCGCCTACTCCGACGGCGGCTACACGACCAACCTGCCGCTCGGCGACGTGCTCAACAACCAGGCCTTCGTCGCCTACGAGTACGACGGCCGGCCACTCGCGCCGGAGCACGGCGGCCCGGCTCGCCTGGTCGTGCCGGCGCGCTACTTCTGGAAGAGCGCGAAGTGGGTGCGCGGCCTGCGCCTCCAGGACCGCGACGAGCCTGGCTTCTGGGAGTCGCTCGGCTACCACAACCGCGGCGACCAATGGCTCGAAGAGCGCTACTCCGGTGACTAGACGCCGAGCCGCCTCGGCGACATCACCACGTTGTCGCCTTCACTCCGGCGCTTACGCACCATCAAGTGCGCTCGCGCGCGTCGCTCGGCGTCGCCTTGCGCTGCCGCCGATCCAGCCCGGCCAAGTGCCGGCTCACTGATGGCGATCAGCTGGCAGGTCGCGACGGTTGTCTCGACCCGGTCCGAGACCCCGACCGTTCGGTCCTTCACGCTGGGACTGCCGAAGTGGCCCGGGCACCGGCCGGGTCAGCACGTCGACCTGCGGCTCACCGCTGCGGACGGCTACAGCGTCGAGCGGTCGTACTCGATCGCGTCCGAGCCCGAACGCGGGAGCGAGGTCGACATCACCGTCGAGCGGATCGAAGGCGGCGAGGTCTCGCCCTTCCTGGACGAGGTCGTGGTGCCCGGCGACCGGCTGGAGGTCCGTGGCCCGATCGGCGGCTACTTCGTCTGGGAGGCGGCGCTGGGCGGCCCGCTGCTGCTCGTCGCCGGCGGTTCGGGCGTCGTGCCGCTGATGGCGATGGCCCGCCACCGGGCGCGGGCCCGTGCGGGCATTCCGACCAGGTTGCTCTTCAGCTCGCGGACGGCCGACGAGATCATCTACCGCGACGAGCTCGATCGTCTGGCCGCTGCCGGCGACGGCTTCGAGGTCATCCACACCCTGACCCGGGGCCAGCCGCCGGGCTGGACCGGCTACGCCCGCCGGATCGACGAGGCGATGCTGGTCGAGGTGCTGGAGCCGCTCGGACCGACGACCCGCGCCTACGCGTGCGGGCCGACCGCGCTCGTCGAGGTCGTCGCCAATGCACTGCTGCGGCTTGGGCTTCCGCCGGATCGCATCCGGACCGAGCGATTCGGGCCGACCGGGACCTGAGCGAGGAGCGGACGATGGACGATCAGCTGTCCCGCGAGCGCGCGCAACGCGTCGCCGGGATGCGCGACGACCCGGCGATCGACCTCGTCCTCGACGCCAATGCTATCGGTGGCCTCCTCGCCGGGCTCTTCGGCGCCGACGTCACGGGCAGGGCCGGCGAGTGCGCCCACTGCCACACGGTGAGCATGGTCGGCATGATGCGCGCCTATACCCGTGGCCCGGGCATCGTCGTCCGCTGCCCGGCGTGCACGGAGGTGGTGCTACGCGTGGTCGAGATGCCGACCGAGCTGTACGTCGACCTGGCGGGAATGCGGACGATTCGCCTCGGCCGCGGCTAGGTCCGCTCGCGTCGGAAGATCCGGGCGATGGCGCGCAGCATGAGTGCGGCCGTCGCGCCGGACGCGAGCACGAACGCCGGGCTCGGCATCGGCGGGGCGATCGGCTTGAACGTCGCTCCGTCCGGCCCGATCTCCAGGTAGCCGATCGGGTCGGCGGACGCCATGCCGCCGCCGCCCGTGCCGGCACCGGACATGCCCTCGTCCGACGTCGAGGCCGTCGCGCCCTCGCCCGACCCTGGGCCCATCGCGATGGGGCCTCGGCCGGCGCCACCGCCGAACGCCCAGCGCACGCGGGCGACGGGGATGACCGTCAGGCCGTCCCGTTCGATCGGGTCGCCGAAGACCGCGCGCACGGACGCCTTCGAGCCGACCCGCTCGGCGATCCGCTCGACGAAGCCGTCGATCGAGCTGCGCGCCGACTTCTGCGCCTGGTCGAGCGCGAACTCGTAGTCCATCTCCGTCCGGGTCTCGGTGGCCATCGCAACCTCCAATCGAATGTCGTGCCTCCACCCTAGCCCGAAGCCGCGATCCGCGCCTCGCTTCCGACGCGAAAGAGCGACACGACGCGCCACGCGGTCCACGCACCCGCCGCCGTCACGACCGCGCACATCACGCTGATCGCCCAGTCGGGGAACTCGGCGATCTTCGGCGTGGGCAGGATCCGGTACGGCGACGTGACCAGGACGTAGACCAGCGTCGCGAAGAAGACGAGGCTCAACGTCGCGAACGGGCGGCGCAAGCGTGGCTCCATCGCCGCCAGCGGGGCGAGGAGGGCGACCGCCCCGAACAGGTAGCGCTCATGGACGCGCGTCGGCAGGAAGTAGATCGCGAGGCCGATGAGCACGCCCACCCCGAGCAGGCCGACGAGGTCGCGCCTGCGACGCAGCAGCCACAGGCTCGCGCCGATGCCCCCGATCGCGAGCGCGGTCCCGATCCGGAACCACTGGTCGTCACGGTCGCCGAAGCCGAAGACCATACCCCACGGGTTGAACCCGAACTCGGAGATGAAGGGGTAGCGCGTGAGCGTGTCGCCGACCAGGCGGAGATAGCCGAGCGGTCCCAGCCCGAGCGGCGCGAGGACGGCCACGAAGGCCCCGGCAGCCCCGACGCCCAACAGCGCCAGCCGGCGCCGATCATCCGGGGACCGGAGCCAGAACAGGCCGAGCCCGAGGAGGGTGAGCGCGGCGACGCCGAACTGGGGCTTGACCAGGCCGGCCACGACCGCGAGCGCCCCCGCGAGCAGGGGCCTGCCGCGGGCGACGGCGACGATCGCGGCGACCATCGGCAGCGCGCCCATGCCGTCGACCTGGCCCCAGATCGGCCCGACGATGAGCACGGCCGGGTTGAGCAGGTAGGCCGCCGCCCCGAGCAGACCGTCGCGCTCACGCCCCGTTGCGTGGGCGACGACGTCGTACACCAGCCAGCCGAGGGCGAGGTCGAACGGTATGGACAGCAGCCGGATGGCGAAGACCAGCTCGCGGCCGTCGAGCGCGGCGCCGAGCGGCCACAGCAGGTAGAGCATCGGCGGGTAGTTCGAGTCGCCGCCGTTGGCGTAGTAGCCGCCGAGCCCCCACCGGGCGACGCCCTCGGCCCACTGCGTGAACGCGTTGAGGTCGCCGCCGTGGCCCGGGCTGAAGAGTCCGACGAGGCGTGCGAGGAGGGCGACCATGAGCAGGCCGAGGAGGCTCCGCGGAAAGCGCCTCGGTGCCGGCCACTCGGCGCGGCGGCTGGCGCTCACGGAGCGGGCGGCTGCTCCGTGTCGGCGTCGCCGTCCTGGGCCTCCGCGATCGGGCCCCCGCGGCGCTCCGGCTTGTCGTCAGCCTCGCGCCGGTACGGGACGTTCACGACGACGGTGTGCGGCCGGCCGAGCAGCGCTGCCCGCAACCGCTTCGCCGACTGGTTGTAGAGGATCCGCTCCCACCAGCTGCGGGCGACGTACTCAGGGATCACGACGAACGTGATCGGCGCCTCCTTCTCCGAGGGCCACCCCCGGTCGAGGACGTCGAGATACGAGATCAGCGGGGCGACCAGGGCGCGGTACGGCGACTCGACGATCACGAGTGGCACGTCGGGCAGCTGCCGCTCCCACCGATTTCGGATCTCCACCGCCTCTTCGGGCTCGTCCGAGATGAGCACCGCCTGGATGTTCGTGTCGATGGACCGCGCGACGTTGACCGCCTGGACGACGGCCCGATTGATGCCGGGCACCGGCACGATCACCCGCTCCTCGCGGTGCGGTCCGGGGATGCGCTTGTCGCTGCGGACGGCGAGCTCGGCACTCGAGGCGCTGTACTGGCGCCGGATGAAGAGCATGATCCCGACGAGAACCGGGATGATCACCGCGACGAGGAGTGATGTCGGTGCCTTCGCCGCCAGCACGACGACGAACACAGAGCCGGTCAGCACCGCGCCGAAGGCGTTGATCGCCAGCCGTCGGGCCCAGCCGTTCGGCCGCTCCTTCCGCCAGTGCAGGACCATGCCCGTCTGGCCGATCGTGAACGCGATGAAGACACCGACCGCGTACAACGGGATGAGGGCGGTCGTCACGCCGCCGAAGACCACGATCAGCACGCTGGCCGCGATGCTCAGGATCCCGATCCCGGAGGTGAAGGCGAGCCGGTCGCCGCGGAAGCTGAACTGGCGCGGCATGTAGCCGTCGGTCGCGAGGATCGCCGCGAGCCGGGGGAACGCGTTGAACGACGTGTTCGCGGCGAGGAAGAGGATCAGCGCCGTGAACGTCTGGTAGAGATAGAACAGCACCGTGTTGTCGCCGTAGATCGTGGCGGCGACCTGGCTGATCACGGTTCGCACCGTCGGGAGGTCACGCGGCACGATGCCGAACGAGTCGGCGACGAACGTGATCCCGATGAACAGCACGCCAAGCAGGATCGCCATGACCGTCAGCGTCGTGGCGGCATTCCGCGGCTCTGGCGGCTTGAACGCCGGCACGCCGTTGGCGATCGCCTCGGTGCCGGTCAGCGCGACGGACCCCGAGGCGAATGCCCGAACGATCAGAAGCAACCCCACGGCCTGGAGCGCATCCGGCTGGCCCGGGACCGGATCGGGTGGCGGGACGTGCTGTCCCAGGACCAGCACGCGGAACAGGCCGATCGCCACGATCAGCAGGGTCGACCCGGCGAACAGGTAGGTCGGGATCGCGAAGATGTTCCCCGACTCACGCAGCCCGCGCAGGTTGCCGAGCATGATCAGCAGGATCGCTCCGACGCCGATCTCGACGCGCACGTCCTCGAGTCCCGGCACCGCTGAGATGACCTGCTCCACCGCCGACGACGTCGATACGGCGACCGTCATCGTGTAGTCGACGAGAAGGGCTCCCGCGACGATCAGCGCGAAGATGCCCGGCAGATTCGCCCGTGCCACGGCATAGTCGCCGCCGCCCGACGGATATGCGTAGATCTCCTGGCGATAGCTGATCGAGACGACAGTCAGCAGAAGGGCGATCGCGATCGCGATCGGCAGGCTCAGGATGAGTGCGCCGGCACCGGCCAGCACGAGGACGCGGAGGATCTCCTCGGTTGCGTACGCGGACGATCTGATCGCGTCCGAGCTGAAGATCGCCAGTGCCCTGGCCCTGGGAAGTCCTTCGGAGATCCCCCCCGTGCACCACGCCCGCCGGCCAGAACGCCACCCCCCAGACCACGCCCAAGAGACCCGC
>CAYXVP010000030.1:0-13708 GCA_964468305.1 uncultured Anaerolinea sp.
ACCAGCGCCCGCGGGGGCCCTTGTAGGAGCGGAGGTAGACGACGCCGTCGCGGACGACTGGCCATACGATCGTTCGGTGCACGTCACCCGCGGTCGAGCGGGTCTCGACGTCGACCTCCTCGAGGCGCGCCAGCAGGTCGAGGTCGGAATCCCCGAATGTCACGCTCAAACCTTAGCCGAAGTCGCGCCGAACGCCAGAGCCGCCCGGTTGCGCGGGAGTTGCCTTCGAGTCCCGGGAGGGTGCCTGCGTTACCCTCGCCCGCGTGCCCGATCGATATGGCCCGGCGGCGGCGCTCATCGTCGTCGACGTCCAGAACGATTTCGCGGACCCGGGCGGCTCGCTCTTCGTCAAGGGCGCCGCGGAGATCCTGCCGCTGGTCAACTCGGAGGCGAGACTGGCCACGGAGGCCGGCGCCTTCGTGGTCTACACGCAGGACTGGCATCCCGAATCGACACCCCACTTCGCCAAGGACGGCGGCGTCTGGCCGGTGCACTGCGTCGGCGGGACGTGGGGCGCCGAGTTCCATCCCACGCTCTCGGTGGTCGGGCCATCGGTCCACAAGGGCGCGAACGGCGAGGACGGTTACTCCGGCTTCACGATGAAGGACCCAATCTCGGGGGCGACGATGCCCACGGAGCTGGAGGGCCTCCTGCGCAACCGGGGCATCGAGAGCGTCGTGGTGGTCGGGCTTGCAACGGACTACTGCGTCAGCTCGACCGCGCTCGACGCGGCGCGGCTCGGCTTCCGCACCGAGGTGCTCCGGGACGCCATCGCGGCCGTGGACCTGGCGCCTGGTGATGGCGAGGCGGCGATCGGGGCCATGAGCGCGGCGGGCTGCAGCCTCGGCTACTGCTTCGGGACGCTGCCCTAGGGCGCGGCGTGCGCCTCCACCTGGTCGACGCCACCTACGAGCTGTTCCGGGCGCACTACGCCCCCCGCCCGCCGACGATCGGCGCGGGCGCGCGCAACCTGTCCGGGGTCGCCGGGGTCATCGACCAGCTGCTGTTCCTGCTGCGTGAGGAAGGCGCGACCCACGTCGGGTGCGCGACGGATCATGTCATCGAGTCCTTCCGCAACGACCTGTTTGCCGGCTACAAGTCCTCCTTCGGGATGCCGCGCGACCTGCTCGACCAGTTCCCGATCGTCGAGGACGCCATGCGCGCGCTCGGGCTCGTGGTCTGGCCGATGGTGGAGTTCGAGGCCGACGACGCGATCGCCGCGGCCTGCGGACGATTCAAGGCCGACCCCGCGGTCGAGCAGATCCTCGTCTGCACGCCCGACAAGGACATGGCCCAGCTGGTCGACGACGAGCGGGTCGTGCTCCTCGACCGACGCCGCCGGATCACCTATGACGAGCCGGCCGTGCTGGTCAAGTGGGGCGTGCCGCCATCGGCCATCCCGGACTGGCTCGCGCTCGTCGGCGACTCGTCCGACGGCTACCCCGGCCTGCCGGGCTGGGGCGCGAAGTCGGCCGCGGCGGTCCTCGCCCGCTACGGCTCGCTCGAGGCGATCCCGGCAAAGGCCTCCGCCTGGGACGTCAAGAGCCTGCGCGGCGGGCCCGTGCTCGCCGCCACGCTCCGCGAGCGATGGGTCGAGGTCCAGCTGTACCGGTCCCTGGCGCGCCTGCGCACGACGGACGACGGGGTCGAGATTCCGCAGGAACGCGTGGACGAGATGCGCTGGCGAGGAACGCCCAGGGCGACGTGGCAGGCGTTCTGCGTCGCGCTCGGCCTGGACCAGTACGCCAGCCGGCCCCACCGCTGGCTCGACTGACGGTCATCGGCCAGTCACGGCGGCCGGCGATGCTGAGGCCATGACGACGAACGCTGCGGCTCGATCCGGGACAGCCTCCCTCCCCGACTACGGTCCCGCGCCGGAGGTGGTCGGGATCACCGACTGGATCAACAGCGAGCCCACGACGCCGGCCGAGCTGCGTGGCAAGGTCGTCCTCGTCCATTTCTGGACGTTCGGCTGCATCAACTGCGTCCACGTCCAGCCGCACGTCAAGGCGTGGCACGAGCGCTTCGCCGACCGCGGTTTGGTCGTGTTGGGGGTGCACACGCCGGAGCTCGCCTTCGAGCGCGACGTCGACAACGTTCGGTTGGCCGTCGCGAGGGCAGGGATCACGTTTCCAGTCGCGATCGATCCCGCGTTCCGGACCTGGGACGCCTACGGCAATCGATACTGGCCGGCGTTCTACTTCGTCGACAAGGCGGGGCATGTGCGACACACGCACTTCGGCGAGGGTGACTACGCGACATCGGAGCGCGTGATCGAGAGCCTGCTGGCCGAGCCCGCTCCGGGGCTCTAGCCCGGCTGCAGCGAGCGCGCGCGAGGGGCGATGAGGCCCAGGAGCTCGCCGTGGTGTCGCGCCGGTGCCGCCATGACCCCGATCGAGCGCGGCTTGTGAGAGACGTCGAACCACGGGCCTCCGGCGAGGTCGCTGACGACCGCCCCGCCGCGCTCCGCGATCAGCCCGGCGGCGGCGATGTCCCACGACGACAGGCCGCCCTGCTGGACGAACGCATCAAAGCGCCCGTTGCCGACGTAGGCCAGCGCGAGCGCCGCCGAGCCCATCGAGCGCGAGACGCGGATGGCCTTGCGCACCGCGCGGGCGCGGGTGGAGACCGCCCGTCCCGAGAGCGCCATGGACACGACGAAGTCGGACAGCTCGGTCTTGACCGATGCTGCGATCGGCTTTCCGTCGAGCGTCGCAGAGCCGGTGTCGGCGGCCGCGAAGGTCTCGCCGCGGCTCGGGTCGTGGACGACACCGACGACCGGCCGACCGCCTTCGAGCAACGCGATCGAGACGCAGAAGAAGGGGATGCCGTTGGCGTAGTTGATCGTCCCGTCGAGCGGGTCGATCACCCACGCCCGACCTCACCCTGCAGTGGGCGCATGCCCCGCGGCGGCGGCGTTCTCGCCGCTTTCCTGGGCGACGATGCCGTCGCCGGGGTTGCGGGCGCGGATGGCGTCGATGATCAGTGCCTCGGACAGGTGGTCGACCTCGGTCACGACGTCCTTGGCCGACTTGAAGTCGATCCGCTCGACCTTCTCGAAGCGCTCGGTCAGCAGCCTGCCGGCGCGCCGGGCGAGGTCGACCGTGAACGCCAGGTCCGCGTCGCGCTTCGCCGCCGGCGCCGGCGGCGCGCCCACGGCCGTCACGGCTTGGAGCAGTCGGCGGACAGCGGCAGCGGTTTGTTGCCCAGCCTGGTCACGAGCGTCGTGAAAGTGACGCTCTGCTTCGGCTGGACGAGCGGCGACTGCACGCTCTGGCCTGGGCCGCCGTCCCGCGCCGGCGCCTCGGCGACCCAGCAGGTGATGGCGCCCGCCTTGGTCCCGTCGTTCGTGACGGTGAGAGTGACCGCCAGGCCGTCGCCGTAGGGGGCCACGTTCGCGACCTCGCCGGTGTATGGGCCCGCGCCGCTGATGACCGCCCGGCCGGCGATGAACAGGACGACCACGAAGAGCAGGATTCCAAGGGCGGCGATGCCGTGCATCTGCGTCGCCGCCGGCTGCGACAGCTCAAGTGGGTTGCAGAGCTCGCATAGACCGGCCTCGGCGGGTACGCCCTCGCGGCCACAGCGGATGCACGGATGGGTTGGCTCGAGCTCGCGCCGCGGCGCGGGGGCGGGAATCGGGGGGTTGGCGGACGTCATGGGACGAGGCGATCTTGCCACGATCGGCCGATCACCAGCGCTCGGCGGCCCTCACCAGCGCGTCGACGTCGTTCGTGGTTCGGGCGGGCACGACCACCTCGTTCGCGCCGAGCGCCGCGTAGCGCGCCCAGGCAGCCCGCGGCGCCTCGATCCACTCGCTCCCGGCGAGGACGTCGTGGCCGCTCTTCCCACCCCCGAAGCCGAGGGCGATCCATGCGTCCGCGCGCGTCCTGCCCGCCTCGGCGAGGGCCGCGTCGTAGGTTGGCAGCAGCCGTTCGAAGTCGTCGATCTCGGCCGCCCAGCCGTCACCCAGCCGGGCCGCGATCCGCAGGCCCCGTGGCGACGCTGCCCCGACGAGAATGCGCGGCGCCGGGTCGGGAATCGGGAAGGCGTGCGCCTCGGCGAGCGGGTAGAACGGGCTCGGCCGGCTGACGGGTCCGCCGGACCACAGCGCCCGGATCACCGCGATCGCCTCCTCGAGGCGGGCAGCTCGCACGGGGATCTCCGGAAAGTCGAGCCCGTAGGCACCGTGCTCCGCCGGGTTGCCACCGATCCCTATCCCGAGCGTGAACCGGCCTCCACTCGCGAGCTGCAGGGTCGACGCCATGCGGGCGACGACGGCGGGATGCCGGTTCAT
This sequence comes from uncultured Anaerolinea sp., assembly GCA_964468305.1. Classification (GTDB taxonomy): domain Bacteria; phylum Chloroflexota; class Limnocylindria; order Limnocylindrales; family CSP1-4; genus UBA5189. Next base: position 4,298 of record CAYXVP010000030.1, read on the forward strand.
CACCCTCGTGATGAACGTGCCGGGCCCGTTCGTTGTCGTCGCGCCTGCCGCCGCGGCGAGCATCGTCCATTGCTCGACGACCGGGACTGTCTTGTCGCCGCGGCCCACGAAGTGGTCCCAGCTCCAGACGGCCCGGTACCCGGCGACCTCCAGCCGGCGCGCGCCCTCGAGCCACCATTGGGGCGTGGCCCCGATCGACCCGATGGAGACCCCGATCGGCAACCCGCCCGTCCGATCGTTCATCGACGCGCCGGCGATCCCTCAGAGCCCCGTCTCGAACAAGCGGATGTCCTCGGCCGAGATCGCGTGGCCGTCGCCGCGGGTGAACGCAAGGGCCTCCCGGGCGCCGAGGGCGTCGAGATCCGCCGGGAACCGACCGATCAGGTCGAGCACGACTTTCTGGATCCGGTCCGCGTTCTGGGCGAACACCTCCAGGACGCTCTGTGCGTCGACGGCCTCGGTGCCCTCGTGCACGCCGGCGTCGTAGTCCGTGATCAGCGAGATGTTCACGACGGCCATGCCCAGCTCGCGGCTCAGCCACGCCTCGGGGTACTGGGTCATGTTGATGACCTCCCAGCCCGCATCGCTGAACCACTTCGACTCGGCCTTTGTCGAGAAGCGCGGGCCTTCGATGACGACGACCGTGCCCGCCTCGTGGACCTGGATGCCATGGTCGCGGATCGTCTCGATGGCCAGCTTGCGGAGCACCGGATCGTAGGTGTCCGCCGAGGAGACGTGACTCACGATGGGGCCGTCATAGAAGGTGTGCGGCCGAGTTCGGGTCCGGTCGACGAACTGGTCGCAGACCACGAAGTCGCCGGGCTTGACGTGCACGGCGAGGGAGCCCGCCGCGCATGGCGAGATCACCGCCTTGACGCCGAGCGAGCGCATCGCCCAGACGTTGGCCCGGTAGTTGATCTGGTGTGGCGGGATCGTGTGGCGGCGCCCGTGGCGCGGCAGGAACGCCACGCGACGGTTTGCGACCGTTGCCAGGAAGAAGCTGTCCGACGGGGCGCCGTATGGCGTGTCGACCTTGATCTCGCGGACGTCGTCCAGCAGCGAGTAGAAGCCGGACCCGCCGAAGACCCCGATCTCGGCGCGATCCGTCGGTCGATCTGGCACCGGCGGATTCTAGTCGCCGACGGCCGGGGCCGGATCGCGGACGGCGGCGCCCGGAAATGCAACGCCCCGGGCGGGTGACCGCTGCGATCATGTAGTGCATGCATCCGGACCCTGTCGCGGACTCGTCGGCCCGTGACCGGCTGGGCCTCGCCGACTGGCGCCGACGGGTCGCGGACCTGTACGCCGAGGTTCGGCGAGAGGCCGGCGCCGACCCGCAGCGTGCCTGGCAGCGCTGGCGATCGACCCGCGAGGAGCTGTTCCGCACGCACCTGCAGTCGCCCGTCCCCGAGGCGGTGCGGCGCGAGTTCCGGGCGTCGCATTGGCCGTACGACCCGCGCTACCGATTCGAGGCGATCCTCACCCCCAACGGTCCCGATGCGGCCGCCGTTGAGCCGTCAGCGCCGCTCTTCGGTGGCTTCAGCCTCAGCCTGCCCATCAGCACCGGCGGCGAGCAGGGCTTCTCGCGCATCGGCCGGCTCGAGGCTACCCTCCCGGGCGGCGCACGCTTGCTGGGCGTCTACTGGATGGCCGGCTACGCCGGCGGCCTGTTCGTGCCGTTCCGGGACGCCACGAACGGGCGCGAGACCTACGGCGCCGGGCGCTACCTGCTCGACACCGCCAAGAGCGCCGATCTCGGGCCGGGCGGCGCCGCCGGCTCCCTGATCCTCGACTTCAACTTCGCATTCCACCCTTCGTGCGCGTTCGACCCGAAGTGGTCGTGCCCGCTGGCGCCGCCTGAGAACCGGCTGGACCTCAGGGTGGAGGCAGGCGAGCGGCTGTCCTGACGGCCGCCTACGATTCGGGGGTGGACCTGCCGCCGAAGGCGCAGATACCGGACCACGTCCGTGCGTTCCTCGACGGGCCGCAGTACGCGACGATCTCGACCGTGGGCGCGGGCCGCGCGCCGCACCAGGCGGTGATCTGGTACCGCCTCGAGCCAGATGGCCGCGTCCTGGTCAACTCGCGCAATCCGCGCCGCTGGCCGGACGAGCTGCAGCGGGAACGGCAGTCGTCGCTGGCCATCCCGGACCGCGAGGACCCGCTGCGCTGGGTCGGGCTGCAGACGGTGGTCGAAGAGGTCGTCGACGACGTGGCCCGCGCTCGCGAGGACATCGTCTCGCTGGCGGTCCGCTACGGCGAGGACGACGAGGAGAGCGTGGCCGCGTTCCGCACCCAACAGCGCATCTCCTTCCGGCTGCGCGTGATCGCGGTCGCGGACCACCTTGACGACTGACGCCGCCCCCGACCGATGCCGAGCGTGAGATTCGGGCTGCAGCTGTGGCCCCAGGCGACCTCCTGGCCGGAGGTGCGCGAGGCGGCCGTCGCGGCCGAGGCCGCGGGCTGGGACTCGGTCTGGACCTGGGATCACCTGCTGGCCATCCAGGGCCCCTGGCAGCAGCCGATCTACGAGGGCTGGACGCTCCTCGCCGGCATCGCGTCGATCACGTCGCGCGTCCGGCTCGGGCTCATGGTCGGCGCGAACACCTTCCGCAACCCGGGCCTGACGACCAAGCTGGCGACGCAGCTCGACACCGTCTCGAACCGGCGGGGGGTGCTCGGCACCGGCGCCGCCTGGTCCGGGCGGGAGCACGAGGCGTTCGGGTTCGACTTCGGCAAGAGCCCCGGCGAGCGGCTGGACTGGCTCGGCGAGGCGGTCCCGCTCATGCGCCGCCTGCTCGACGGCGAGACGGTGACGCAGCGAGGCCGCTTCTACACGTTCATTGATGCGCTCTGCGAGCCCCGCCCGGTCCAGTCGCACGTGCCGATCCTGATCGGCGGGAGCGGCCCGAAGAAGACGCTGCCGATCGTGGCCCGTTACGGCGACGCGTGGAACACGAGCGGCACGCTCGAGGAGGTGACGACCTCGCTGGGCCTCCTCGCCGGCTACTGCGCAGAGGCGCGTCGCGACCTCGCCCGGATCGAGCTGACGGTGAGCTTCCCGACGATCATCCGCGACCGGGCGGAGGACGCCGAGGCGGCGCGAGCGAACCAGCTCGCCCACAACGGCATCGAGAGCCTCGCGAGCCCGCCGGTCCTGACCGGTTCTCCCGAGCGCATCGCCGACGCGCTCCGGCCGTACCTCGCCCTCGGCTTCTCGACCGTCATCGTGCGCATGCCCTCGCCATTCGACCGCGAGACGATCGACCGTATGCCCGAGGTGCTACGGCTCCTCGACTGAGCTCCGAATCGCGAACGGAAAACCGAAGGCCCGCCGGCGATGCCGGCGGGCCTTCCTGAATGCTCGTGGTCCGGGCGGAGCCTACGGACCGAAGAAGGTGAAGACGCGGGTCATCAGGTCGGCCTTCTGGGCCGCCGAGCCGTAGGCCTCGACCGGGAAGGCGAGGAACACGACCTTGTACGTCCCACTGTCGACCTGGAGCCCATCGAACGCGGCCGTGGTGTCGGTGAAGTTGCCGACGGCCGGCGCGATCGGCGTAATCCGGTCTTCGAATGCCGCCCCGAGGACCGTGTGGTCGATCGGAACGGCGCTGAGGCCGGCAGTCAGGGTGCCTGCGACGCCATCGACCGACGCCGTCGCCTTGTCGTTCTGGGCCTCGGTCCCGTCCCAGTTGATGTGCAGGTAGTCATGGACGAAGGCCGTGGTCCCTGCAGCCTGGTCGAGGATGTCCTGGCCGCTCATGAGGAGCCGCCCGCCGTTGTTGAGGAAGGTCGTGAGATCGGCCTCGTACGGCAGGATCGGACCCGGATAGCTGTTGCCGGTGAACCAGACGATGTTCTTGTAGGCCTGGAGCAGCCCGACCGGGAGGGTCGGCTCCGCCGCCAGGTCCCACGTTCCGAAGCCGATGCCGGCAGTGGTCAAGGCTGCCGAGTACGCGCCCTGGACGTTGGGGATGTTCCCGTCGCCATCGACGAGCAGGGTGTCGACCGTCACGGCAGTCGTCGTGAGGCCGACGCTCGCCGAGACGCCGGGGGAGCCCGTCGACGTCGCTGTGACCGTCGTCACGTCCGTGGCGCCATTGGCGGCGTTGCCCGGAGCCGTGACGGTGACACAGGCGTCGAACGTGGCACCCGGTGTCAGCGTGCCTGTCGAAGCGGTCGAGGTCGTGCAGTCGGATTGGAAGATCGCCGCGGCGTAGGTGCCGGTGGCGGCCAGGTTGAAGGTGTCGCTGTTGTAGCCGAGGTTCTTGACCGTCACGTGGTAGCTCACGCTCGAGCCGGCGCGAGCCGCGCCGTTCGAGTTGGCAGACGTGACGCTGACGTCATAGGCCGGCGCGATCGGCGTGATGGTCGGGCTGCCGCTGGTACCGGGCCCTTCCGCCGAGGTCACGACGATGCCGTCGTTGGTGATCGACTTGACCTTGTTCTTGAGGGCCGCGCCGATGTTCACCTCGAAGGTGAGGTTGACGCTCGCGCCGGCAGCGACGCTCAGCCCGGTCCACGTGACCGCGGAGCCGTTCGAGCTGCCGCCCTGGCCGGCCGACGAGAACGTCGTGTTGGCCGGGAGCGGGTCGGTCACGGTCACGCCCGTCGCACCGGCGTTGCCGATGTTCCGCAGCGTGATCGTGTAGTCGAGCTTGGTCCCGTTGCCGACGGGGATGCCTGCGTCGACCTTGGACACCACGAGCGCCGGGGCGGTCGTCCCGTCGCTGATGCGGTACGCGCCTCGGCCGTGGGTGCCGGCCGCCATGAGGCGATGGCTCGGGTCGAGGTCGAGCTGCCAGATCTGGACCAGCGGGAAGCCGCTGCCGAGAGCATTCCAGTGCGCGCCGGCGTCGTAGGTCACGAATGGACCCACGTCCGTCCCGGCATAGATGGTGTTCGGGAACGACGGGTCGATGATCAGCGAGTTCACCGGGTTGTCCGGGAGGTTGCCGCTGATGTTCGTCCAGTGGGCGCCACCATCGGTCGTCTTGAAGACGTGGCCCGGCGAGCTCGGCGTGGCCGGGTTGAAGCCGTTGTAGCCAACGTACGCGATGCGGTAGTTGCTGCGATCGACCGCGATGGTGCCGACGGGCCGCCTCGGGAGGCCGCCCTGCTGGATACCGCCCTTGTCGATCTCGGTCCATGACGGTGCAGCCGCGGTCTGAGCGTTCGGGCTCAGCCACAGGTTTCCGTCGTCGGTGCCGGCGTAGATCGCGGTGCCGCCGCCGACGCCAATGGCGCTGACGAGGCAGCCGCGGGCACCGTTCGGTGCGGCGCCGGCACAGCCCGTCGTCAGGTCAGGGCTGATGGCGCTCCACTTCACGTTGCCCGCCGACGGGGCCTTGGCGTTGTTCGTTCGGTAGACGCGGAACGTCCCGAGGAACAGCTGGTTGGGATTGAGCTGGTTCAGGGTCCAGGGGATGTAGAACTCCGAGCGGTCGCCGAGGTTGATCCCCTTGGTGATGCCCTGGTTGGTGAAGAAGCCGCCGCCGTCCGTGTAGCGATACGGCGAGATGCCGAAATAGGTGCCGAACACGTAGTGCCCGTCGGTCGGGTCGACGAGAACCTGGCCGCCGTCGCCGCTTGAGACGTCGAACCAGGTCGCGCTGTTGACCGACTTTCGGAGTGTGCCGTTGTCCTGCGTGCCACCCCAGATCCGCTGACCGTCGGCGCCCGGCGCCGTGGTCGGATCGATGGCGATGGAGGTGAACTGCGCGATGGACAGGCCGGTACGGTGGGTGACGCCGGCCGTGACGGGATTCACGCCACCGTCCAGGTTGATCCAGTCGGCGGCGCTGAGCGGATCGGCGGCATTCGGCCGGCCGCCGCGATCGGCGCTGAACCGCACGCCGCCGTCATTGCCGACGGCGACCTGAGCGGTGTTCGCGGGATTCATCGCGAGCGCGTGGAAGTCCGGGTGCTGGTCCCAGCCCAGGTTCTTCCAGGTCTGGCCACCGTCGTCGGAGCGGAAGATGCCGCCCGAGCCGATGCCGTAGTTGAACTGGCCCGCGGCGAACACGATGTTCGGGTTCGTCGGATCGGCCTCGATGACGTTGTCGTAAGAGCACTGCTCGCCGCAGTAGTCCTTGACCGAGTCCGCCCCGCTGCCGGTGGGCAGCTCGAACCAGCTCGCCGCGTTGTTCGTGGACTTGAAGACGCGCGACGGCGTGTCGCCCGTCGCGTCCAGTGCCGGATAGCCGACGTACAGGACGGCGCCCTGGCCGGCCGGGTGCGAGATCGAGATCGAGTAGCGGGCCGCGGCGAGACCGCCGGCGCCACCGGGCGGCAGCCCGGTCATCGCCGTGGTCCACGTCGCGCCGCCGTCGATGCTCTTGTAGATGGCGTCCTGCCAGAACGAGGCGTACAGCACCTGCGGGTTCTGGGGATCCATCTCGATGTCGGTGGCGCCGTTGCTCTCGACCTTGGCCTCCCTGCGGAGCGTCCAGGAATTGGCGCCGTCCCATGACTCCCACAGGCCGAACTTCGAGTGCGGCGTCGGGGTTACGCGCTGCTTGCCACCGCGGCCACGGATGACCGCCGCCCACAGGTGATTCGCGTTCGTCGGATCGACGACGATCCGCGAGATCGAGACGCTCTGGAAGAAGTCACCACCGACGTGGACCCAACTGTGTCCACCGTCGGTGCTCTTGAGGACGCCGTTGCCGAAGTAGCTGTCGCCGGAGAGGGCGCCCTCGCCAGTGCCGGCGTAGACGACGGCGTCGTTCGACGGTGCGGTCGCCATTGCGCCGATGGACTGCGTGTCGGCGTCGTCGCTCGTCGGCGACCAGGTGCCGGACGTGGAGTTATAGAGCCACAGCCCGCCCTGGGCGCCGCCCAGGATGATGTCGCCGTTCGCTCGGATCGCGAGAGCGCCGATGCGCCCGGACATGGCGGTGAAGATCGGCGTGCTTCGCGTCAGCTGCACGATCGGGTTCGGCCCGACCTGGCTCCAGGCCCCTGTGAACGTCTGCGGACCGCTCGTGGCGGGCCCCAACTGGCGAATCAGCTGGGCTGCGTGCGCCGCCTGTGAGCGAAGGGCCCCGGCCTCGGAGATCGTCAGCGGCCTGTCACCGGCGAGGCGGTTCTGGATGAATGAGAGGTCCTGTTCGAGCAGCCTCTGCTCGGACTCCTCGTTCAGCTGCGGCACCTGGGTGCCCGGTTTGTAGAACGGTGTGTCGTCGCCCGCGGCAGAGACCCCGGTGATGACGAGCAGCTGGGGCAGCAGCAGGACCGAGCCGAAGAGGGCCAGGATCCTGGAGCGCAGGGTTGGCTTCCGACGAAGCATTCCTTCCTCCTGTAGATGCTGCGCGGGCCCTGTTCGAGGCGCCACTGATGGCCGTGGCGCCTGAGGGCGCGGCGAAGAGCGAATGGACTGTGAGCGATCCTCCTGTTCGCGTGCGCCGATGAGCTTTGTCGGGCACAGAGGGTCCGGACGGGTTCGCGATCCGTGGTTGAAGGCTCGTGCCTCCCTGCGCGCGGATCGGAGGACTCCTCCATCGTCCCCTGCACTTGCTGGCCGAACGACGACGCCGCGCCGTCCCCAGCTTGGTCAAGCGAGAATACCGACCACTCCTGGCTCGTGCATTACATCGACATCTACCAGGTGCGCGCGCGCACCACCACGCAGCGCTTTGTGCCTGGCGTCGGGTCGGTGCCGGCACTTATTGCGACTCAGTCGCAATGAAGCTATTGTCCCGACATGGTCCAGGCAACCGAGATCATGCAGGCGCTGGGTCGAGCGGGTTACCGGCGAACCGCGCCGCGGCGCGCTCTGGCCGGGCTGATTGCCGAGAACGCCGGCCACTTCACCGCGGAGCGCCTCGTCGACGAATCCATACGACGCCGGCTCGGTGTTGACCGGGCGACTGTCTTCCGTTCGCTCGACATCCTCGCCGACCTCGGCATCGTGGAACGCCTGGATCTGCCGTCCGGCGAACACACCTTCGTCGCCTGCGCACCGGAGCATCACCATCACGTCGTGTGCTCGTCATGCGGGCGCTCCACGGGGGTGGAGGATGGCGGCCTGGAGCGCGTCGCGTCCGCCATCGGCGCGGCGAGCGGCTACCGCATCGACACCCATCGCCTGGAGCTTTTCGGGACGTGTCCCGAGTGTCAGCTGACGCTCCGGACGGACTGATGCCTCGATCTGTCTTCCGTCTGATCGCGGTCGTCATCGGCGCGTACGCGGTCGCGGCTTGCACTTCATCGCAAGTGAGCTCGCCGAGCACCGGCGGGATCGCGGTCGTCGCGACATCGACCGTCTTCGGCGATCTGGTGCACAACGTCGGCGGCGACCTCGTCGCCGTCACCAGCCTCGTTCCGGCGGGAGCAGACGTCCATACGTTCGAGCCGTCCCCCGCGGACGTCCGGGGCGTGGCCGCGGCGCGGCTGCTGGTGATGAACGGCCTCGGGCTGGACGACTGGCTCCGGGACACGATCGTCAACGCGGCGGCCAAGGGGACCCCACTCGTCGAGCTCGGTGTCGCCCTGCCGGGCGTCGAGCTGCTTCCGGGCGAGCAGCCAGGCACGGAGAACCCGCACCTGTGGATGGCCGTCCCATACGCGATCAAGTACGTGGATCGCATCGGTGCCGCGCTCGCCTCCATCGATCCGGCGCACACCGCGGACTACGCCGCACATGCCGACTCGTATAAGACCCGGCTCTCGACCCTCGACCAGGAAGTTCGGGCGCAGATCGCGACGATCCCGGCCCAGAACCGGAGGCTCGTGACGTTCCACGACGCATTCCCCTATTTCGCCCGCGAGTACGGGATCGAGATCGTCGGCGTCGCCGTGGAGGCGCCGGGGCAGGATCCAAGCGCCGCCGAGATCGCCGCGTTGATTCGTGCGATCAAGGACGCCGGCGTCAAGGCCATCTTCAGCGAGTCGCAGTTCCCGACGCAGCTCGTCGACCAGATCGCGCGGGAGACCGGTGCCACGGTCGTGGCGCAGCTCTATGACGACTCCCTCGGCGACCCGCCGGTGACGAGCTACGAGGCCGTGATCCGATGGGACGTGGACCAGCTCGTCAAGGCGCTGCGGTGACGGGAGGCCCAGCCGTCACGGGAGGCGCGACGGGGACGGCGCCCCCGCACGCGGCGCAGACCACGCGGGCGGCCCAGCCGGTCATCGAGCTGCGCGGCGTGACCGCCGGCTATGACGGTGAGCCTGCCGTCGAGCGCGTCGACCTGCGGATCGACCGCGGCGCGCTCGTCGCCGTCTTCGGGCCGAACGGCGGCGGCAAGACCACGCTGCTCAAGCTGATCGCCGGGCTTCTCCGGCCATGGCGCGGCGACGTTGACGTCCTCGGCGGCCCGCCCGGGCGCGCAGCGGGCGCACCCACGGCCTGCAGCACCGCCACTGCCTGGGGAATAGTGAACTCCGCTTGCCCGGTAAATACTCTGG